>DNCF01000122.1:4008-4277 GCA_003484545.1 Massilia sp.
GCGATGAAGAAGCGCACCAGGTCTTCGTCCTCGCCCTCGAGGTAGGCGGGCGGGGCGGACAACAGCGAAAACACTTCGTTGACCGGGCTGGCGGCGGCGACGTCGCCGTTCGGGCGCAGGCGCGCCTTGCACAGGCAGACGGCGACATGGCGGCCACCGCTGGTCGGGGCCATCACATAGACAAACTTGTACTGGACCGCCTTCGGATCGGCGGCTTCGAGCGTCAGCTTCGGTTGCGGATGGGCTGCCGCTTCGACCCGTTGCAGCCA
>DNCF01000120.1 GCA_003484545.1 Massilia sp.
ATCGCGCGCTGGACCCGCACCCTGTCGACCATGTTCGCCGCCGGCGTGCCGCTGGTCGAGGCGCTGGATTCGGTCGGCGGCGCCTCGGGCAACAACGTCTACCTGGGCCAGACTGGCCTGACCGGTAACGTCATGCCGAACCACACCACGCCTTTCGTGGCGCGTCCGGGCCTGCGCACCATCGACGGCAACAACCAGGTGCAGCTCGTCCTCGAAGCCGAGCAGGGCGGCGTGAAGCTGACCAAGACCTTCACCTTCAAGCGCGGCGACTATGTGATCGACGTGCGCCACGACGTGACCAACCTGACCGCGGCGCCGATCCAGCCTGCGCTCTACCTGCAGCTCCAGCACGACGGCAACAAGCCGCCGGGCGACTCCTGGTTCACCCCGAGCTTCACCGGCCCGACCCTGTGGACCCCGGAAGACAAGTACCAGAAGCTGAGCTTCGAGAACATCGAGAAGAACAAGGCCGAGCACTCGACCAAGTCGAACGGCGGCTGGATCGCGATCTCGCAGCACTTCTTCGTGTCGGCCTTCATCCCGGCCGATAATACGCCGCGCGACATCTTCACCAAGAAGATCGCGACCAACCTGTACGCGATCGGCACCGTCCAGTCGCTGGGCAGCGTGGCGCCGGGCGCGACCGTCTCGAACACCGCGCGCCTGTACTCGGGCCCGCAGGACGAGAAGAAGCTGGAAACCATCACCCCTGGCCTGGAACTGGTCAAGGACTACGGCATGTTCGCGATCATCGCCAAGCCGCTGTTCTGGATCATGGACCACATCCACCAGTTGCTGGGCAACTGGGGCTGGACCATCATCGCCTTCACCATCCTGATCAAGCTGGCCTTCTTCCCGCTGTCGGCCGCCGGCTACCGCAGCATGGCGAAGATGCGCGTGGTGACGCCGAAGATGCAGGCGATCCGCGAACGCTACAAGAACGACCCGGCCAAGATGCAGCAGGCCACCATGGAGCTGTACAAGTCGGAGAAGATCAACCCGCTGGGCGGCTGCCTGCCGATCCTGGTGCAGATGCCGGTGTTCCTGGCCCTGTACTACGTGCTGCAGGCTTCGGTCGAGATGCGCGGCGCGCCGTGGATCGGCTGGATCACCGACCTGACCCAACCGGACCCGTTCTTCATCCTGCCGGTGCTGTACGCGATCTCGATGTTCGTCACCGCCAAGCTGAACCCGCAGCCGGCCGACCCGATGCAGGCGAAGATGATGCTGTTCATGCCGCTGGCGTTCTCGGTCATGTTCGTGTTCTTCCCGTCGGGCCTGGTCCTGTACTGGGTGGTCAACAACCTGGTGTCGATCGCGCAGCAGTGGGTCATCACCAAGAAGTTCGAGCCGAAGAAGTAATCCACTTCTGCTTCAGCAAAAGCCCGTGGAAAACCACGGGCTTTTTTTTATCATCTACAATTTCCGCATGAAGCTTGATACCTCCCCCATCGCCGCCATCGCCACCGCACCGGGACGCGGCGGCATCGGCGTCGTCCGCGCCTCGGGCAAGGCGCTCGGTCCCCTGATCGAATCGCTGTTCCCCGGCACCCAACTGGCGCCGCGCCACGCCACCTATATCCCCTTCAAGTCCGCGGACGGGTCGGTGATCGACCAGGGCCTGGCCCTGTACTTCAAGGCCCCGCATTCCTACACCGGCGAAGACGTGCTGGAACTGCAGGGCCACGGCGGCCCGGTGGTGCTGCAGATGCTGCTGGCGCGGGTGCTGGAAGCGGGCGCGGAACACGGCCTGCGCCTGGCCGAGCCGGGCGAATTCACCCGACGCGCCTACCTGAACGACAAGCTCGACCTGGCCCAGGCCGAGGCCGTGGCCGACCTGATCGACGCCTCGACCGAAGCAGCGGCCAAGTCCGCCTCGCAATCGCTGTCGGGCGCCTTCTCGCAGGTCGTGCACCGCCTGGTCGAGCAGACCATCAATTTGCGCATGCTGGTCGAGGCCACCCTGGACTTCCCGGAAGAGGAAATCGACTTCCTGGAAAAATCGAACGCGCGCGGCCAGCTGGCCGGCATCATCGACTCGCTCGAGCACGTGTTCCGCCAGGCCGCGCAAGGCGCCCTGCTGCGCGAAGGCCTGAACGTGGTGCTGGTCGGGCAGCCGAATGTGGGTAAGTCCTCACTCCTGAATGCGCTGGCCGGGGCCGAGGTCGCGATCGTCACGCCGATCGCCGGCACCACCCGGGATAAAGTCAGCGAGACCATCCAGATCGAGGGCATCCCGCTGAACATCATCGACACCGCGGGCATCCGCGCGATCGACGAGGGCATCGACGTGGTCGAGCGCATCGGCATCGAGCGCACCTGGGGCGAAGTCGGCAAGGCCGACGTGATCCTGCACCTGCTCGACGCCAACCTCGGCCCGAGCGCGGCCGACGAGCAGATCGTCGCCGCCTTCCCGGCCGGCGTGCCGGTGGTGCGCATCTGGAACAAGATCGACCTGTCGGGGCACCGCGCCACGGTCGAGCAGGCGGCGGACGCGACCCACATCTACCTGTCGGCCAACGAGAAGACCGGCATCGACCTGCTGCGTGCGGAACTGCTGCGCATCGCCGGCTGGCAGCAGACGGGCGAGTCGCTGTACCTGGCGCGCGAGCGTCACCTGATCGCCCTGCGCGCCGCGCGCACGCACCTCGATGTGGCGGCCCAGCATGCGGCGCAGGACGACCAGTCGCTGGACCTGTTTGCGGAAGAGTTGCGCCTGGCGCAGGATCAGCTGTCGAGCATCACCGGCGAGTTCACGCCGGATGATTTGCTGGGGGTGATCTTCAGCCGGTTCTGTATCGGCAAATAACTGCTCGGTTTCTCGTAGGGTGGGCACTTGTGCCCACGCGGTCTCACCATTCGCATATCGGCGCTTTTTTCGATGGCTACGATCGGCGTCGCCGCGTTATTGAAGGTAAGACCGCGTGGGCTCGAGAGCCCACCCTACGACCCCAACCACATCACTGCGCCACGTGCACAGGTTCCCTGTTTCTTCATGCTAGGCTCTGCCTGAACCTTCAGGAGCCCCCATGACCGACCCCCACGCACGCCGCCGGCGCACCCTGCTGGCAACCCTGGCCGTTTCCGGCGCGGCCCTGCTGGCGTCCTGCGCCAGCATGCTCGGCCCGCGCGAAGTCGACGTGCCGCTGTGGAAGCTGCAGGCCAGCCTCGACCGCCGCTTCCCGGTCGACAACCGACTGCTCGAGCTGTTCCACGTACGCCTGACGCGCCCGCAGCTGGCGGTGCACGAAGGCGACCGCGTCTCGCTCACCGTCGACGCCAGCCTGGCCCAGTCCCTGCTGCGCGAACCGCTCGCCGGCAGCCTGGTGTTTTCCGGACGCCTGTACGTCGATCCGGCGCGCAGCGGCGTCTTCATGGCCGAGCCGCGCATCGAACGCTTCGCCATCGGCGGCATGGACAATCTGGTGCAGCGCCAGCTGACGCGCGCCGCCAACGGCCTGATGGATACCCTGGTGCTCGACATCCCCGTCTATACCTTCCGCATGGAAGAGCTGCGCTATGCCGGCGTGCAGTACGTTCCGACCCGGATCGCCACCACGGCAAACGGCCTGCGCATCGCGCTCGAACCGGCCCCGAAACCCTGAACGCCCGTTACCCGCATCGGCGTCGCACAAGGCCGCGCACGATTGGCGTCAGTCATGAATTTATTGTCAATAATGCTATGATTTCCGCAGATGACAACGCTGGCGCGGGCGCCGCGTATGGTGGGTGGAGAAGGTGTTGCACAGTTGCCGCAAGGGCGAGATTCCTTGAGGATGGCGTTGCGGATGCGCCGGGTTCGGCGCACACTGGACGCCGAATTGCTGTGGCAGCGCTGTCGGTGCGGGCTTCTGGATTGCGCTTCCTCATGCCTGGAATGTTCCGCTGAAGTAATCTTGCTTTACGGATTGATGTGCTGCGGTTGGGGGTGAATCTTGGAAACGATACAAGAGAGTTTGCCGAACGAAAGCGTGATGGCGGAGCCAATGACGGCCACGGCGGCGCGGGCACTGCCTACGCGCCTGAGCTTGCCGGCCAAGGGGTCTTGCTGGTATTGCGAAAAGCCGCTCGACAGCGTGCGCCGCTTCTGCGGCAAGGGCTGTGCCGACTCGTTCGACGAAGAAGCCGAATACACGCGCTGAAACGCGCCCCTGCCGAGTGGCCGTCACCCGCATGGGCGCTGCCGTCGCGTCATGCCCGTTCTATCGTCTTCGATGAAGCGGCCCGTCTGCCGGGCCTCGCGCTTCCGGTGCCGTTCCAGGCGCCCCGTAGGAAGTTTTAAGTAGCCACGTTGGCCCGTCCGGGCCGGTCGAGCAGTGTCAGCGCGCGCTCGAAATCGAAATCCGCGACCGCGGCGGCAAGCGCGCCGTAGGTCTTTTCTCCCAGTTCCCCGACCAGGGCCTCGCGTGTCTGTTCCACCAGGTCGACGGCCTCGCCGTCGCCGATGTCGAGCAGGGCGCGCAGGCGGCTCACCGTGTCGTCGCTGCGCGCCAGGCGTGGCGCCGGGACAGCATTTTCGGCCAGTTCCGCCATCGTGTCGAGTTCGCGCAACACATGCGCCAGCTCGGCATCGAGACGCAGGAACAGGGCTGCGATGGCGGGCGTATCGCGATCCCGGGAGAGGGGAGCGCGCAACGCATCGTCGAGCGCCAGTGCGGCCGCATGCAGCGAACGTGCCTCGATCAACCCGGCCGCACCCTTGAGCGTGTGCGCCAGGCGCTGGGCCAGCGCCAGGTTGCCGGTGTCGATGGCGGTGCGGATGGCGGCGCCGGCGCTGCGGTAGTCGAGGCGAAAGCGCGCCAGCGCGCGCAGGTAGACCGGGCGGTTGCCCATCAGGCGCTCGACGCCGGCCTCGACATCGATTAGCGGCGCGGGCGCCGCGTCCGTTGCCGCCGACGCTGGTGTGGCCGGATCCGGCTTATTCATCGCGCATGCTCGCCGCCGCTCAGCGGGCCGTCGTGAACGACCAGTTGCGGCTGATCGCGGAGCCGTCGACGGTGCCGGCGAAGGTCACGTCATAAGTGGTGTTCGCCGCCAGCGGCGACAGCGGCACGATCGCGGCCGACGATTTCCCGGTATGCGAGTCGTTCGCATTGCTCAGCAGGCGCGTCGGCAGGTCGGCGCCGCCGCGTGGGCGTACCGTGAAGGTTTGCACCGTGACCGGGGCGTTGATGTTGGCGTGCACGCTGATCGGGTAGCCGACTTCGTTGCGGTCCGGTACCGGGTCGGGCGATTCGGTGTCGCTGAAGAAGTTGCGCGGCACGGCGGTCTGGGCGTCGAAGGGCCAGACCGCGACCTGGCCGCGCGCCAGGGTCGTCGCATAGCCATTGCTGGCGCCGAAGTTGGCGGTGAAATAGCTGCGGCCGTTCGTGGCGGTCGCGGCACCGGTGCCGATTTCCCTGAATGCGGGCTCGAAGATGACGAAGCGGTGATAGACCGCGGTGATCAGCTCCTCGGCCATGTATTGGCCGGAGCTGCTGTTCGCCGCCGAGATCACTTCGCCATAGGCAGCGGGGCGCACCAGCACGTAGTTGGCAGCGGCCAGGCGGTCGGCCAGGGTGACGCCGGTGAAGCCCTGCTTGCCTGCAACCTGTTCGTGCGAAATGACATTGTTGATACGCTGGTAGTCGGAGTGGCCTTGCGCCGCGATGTCGATCACGCTGCTCTGGGTGAGCGCGGACAAGCCGGCTTGGGTACGCCGGTAGTTCAGCCATACGCGGCCGTCGAGCGCGATGTTGCCGGTCAGCGCAGGCGCGCCCGGTTGCGGCGGCGTTTCCGAGACCGGCGGGGCCGGCGTGAGCGGATCGGGAATCGCGGGCGGCGTATTGCT
>DNCF01000121.1 GCA_003484545.1 Massilia sp.
ACCCAGGAATTCTCGGGCCGCCTGGAAGCGATCGAGCGCGTCGAGATCCGCTCGCGCGTCAGCGGCTTCATCACGGCAGTGAACTTCAAGCCGGGCAGCGAAGTCAAGAAGGGCGACGTCCTGTTCGTGATCGACCCGCGCCCCTACCAGGCGGAAGCCGCCCGCGCCGAGGCGAATGCCGCATCGACCCGCGCCAAGCTGGAGCTCGCCCGCCGCGAACTGGCCCGCGCCGAAAGCCTGCTGGCCGACAAGGCGATCGCGAAACGCGAATACGACGAGGCCGCCGCCGCGCAGAAGGAACTGGAAGCGAACGCCGCCGCGGCCCAGGCCCAGCTCGAGGCCGCGCGCCTGAACCTGGCCTATACCCGCGTCACCTCGCCGATCGACGGACGCGTCTCGAAGGCCGAGATCACCCTCGGCAACCTGGTCGACGCCTCGGCCGTGCTCACCTCGGTGGTGTCGCTCGACCGCATCTACGCCAGCTTCGACGGCGACGAGGAGACCTACCTGCGCGTCGGCGCCCGCGCCCAGCAGGGTGCACCGGTCGCGGTGCGCGTCGGCCTGGCCAACGAGGAGGGCTTCCCGCACGAGGGCAAGCTCGAATTCGTCGACAACCAGCTCGACGCCCGCACCGGCAGCGTGCGCATGCGCGCCGCCTTCGATAACGCCGACCGCACGCTGGCGCCGGGCCTGTTCGCGCGCATCCAGCTGGGCGCGGCCGACAGCAGCAAGGCGATCCTGATCAGCGACCGCGCCGTGGCCACCGACCAGAGCCGCAAGTACGTGTTCGTGGTCGGCGCCGACAGCAAGGCCGAGTACCGCCCGGTGACGCTGGGTCCGGCCGTCGATGGCCTGCGCGTGGTGCGCGCGGGGTTGAAGGGCGGCGAGAAGATCGTCGTCAACGGCCTGCAGCGCGTGCGTCCGGGCGCGCCGATCGCGGCGCGGATGGTGGCGATGGACGCCGCCGACAAGCCGGTGGCGCTGGCGGCGAACGCGGCCGCGGCGGCCAAGGAGTAAGCCATGAACTTTTCCCGCTTCTTTGTCGACAAGCCGATCTTCGCGGCGGTGCTGTCGGTGCTGGTTTTTGTGGGCGGCCTGATCTCGATCTTCCAGCTGCCGGTGTCCGAGTACCCGGACGTGGTGCCGCCCTCGGTGGTGGTGCGCGCCCAGTACCCGGGCGCCAATCCCCAGGTGATCGCCGAGACCGTGGCCGCGCCGCTCGAAGAGCAGATCAACGGCGTCGAGAACATGCTCTACATGTCCTCGCAAAACACGTCGGATGGCGCGCTGATGCTGACGATTACCTTTGCCATCGGCACCGACGTCGAGCAGGCCGAGACGCAGGTCCAGAACCGCGTCCAGCGTGCGCTGCCGCGCCTGCCCGAGGAGGTGCGCCAGATCGGCGTGACCACGGTGAAGAGTTCGCCGAATCTGACCATGGTGGTGCACCTGAAGTCGCCGAGCGGCCGCTACGACGACCTCTACCTGCGCAACTACGCGACCCTGAACATCAAGGACCGCCTGGCGCGCATCCACGGCATGGGCGAGGTGCAGCTGTTCGGTTCGGGCGACTACGCGATGCGGGTCTGGCTCGATCCGCAGAAGGTGGCCGCACGCAATCTCACCGCGGGCGACGTGGTCGACGCCATCCGCGAGCAGAACGTGCAGGTCGCGGCCGGCGTCATCGGCCAGGGCCCGGCCAAGGACGCCGAGTTCCAGCTGACCGTCAACACGCAGGGCCGCCTGTCCACCGTCGAGGAATTCGGCGACATCGTGGTCAAGACCAACGCGGATGGCGCCACCACGCTGCTGAAGGACGTGGCGCGCCTGGAGATGGGCTCGAACTCGTATGCCCTGCGCGCGCTGCTGGACAACAAGTCGGCGGTGGCGATCCCGATTTTCGAGGCGCCGAACGCCAATGCGCTGCAGCTGTCTACGGACGTGCGCGCCGCCATGGACGAGCTCTCGAAAGATTTCCCGGAAGGCGTCGAATACAGCATTGTGTACGACCCGACCCAATTCGTGCGCGAGTCGATCGACTCCGTCATCCACACCCTGCTCGAAGCGGTGGTGCTGGTCGCGATCGTCGTCATCGTGTTCCTGCAAAGCTGGCGCGCGTCGATCATTCCGCTGCTGGCCGTGCCCGTGTCGGTGGTCGGCACCTTCGCCGTGATGCTGATGTTCGGCTTCTCGATCAACACCCTGTCCCTGTTCGGGCTGGTGCTGGCGATCGGCATCGTGGTCGACGACGCCATCGTGGTCGTCGAGAACGTCGAGCGCAACATCACGAATGGCCTGTCGCCGCACGACGCGACCATCCAGGCGATGAAGGAAGTCAGCGGTCCGATCGTCGCGATCGCCCTGGTGCTGTGCGCGGTCTTCGTGCCGATCGCCTTTGTCTCGGGCCTGACCGGCCAGTTCTACCGCCAGTTCGCGTTGACCATCGCCATCTCGACCGTGATCTCGGCCTTCGCTTCGCTCACGCTCGCCCCGGCCCTGTCGGCATCGCTGCTGAAGGCCCACGACGCGCCGAAGGACCGCCTGACCCGCATCATGGACAAGCTGTTCGGCCGCTTCTTCGCCGCCTTCAACCGCTTCTTCGGCCGCGCCTCGCACAGCTACGAAGGCGGCGTGAAGGGTGTCCTGCGCCGCAAGACCATGGCGCTGGGCGTGTATGCCGTGCTGGGCATCGCCGCCGCCTTCATGTTCAAGGTGGTGCCGCCGGGCTTCGTGCCGCAGCAGGACAAGGCTTACCTGATCGGCTTCGCCCAACTGCCGGACGCCGCCTCGCTCGACCGCACCGACGCCGTGATCCGCAAGATGTCGGCGATCGCCGGCGAGATCCCGGGCGTGGAATCCTCGGTCGCCTTCCCCGGCCTGTCGATCAACGGTTTCACCAATGCGCCGAACGCGGGCATCGTGTTCACGACCCTGAAGCCGTTCAACGAACGCAAGGGCAGGGAGCAGTCGGCCGAAGCCATCGCCGCCGAAATCAACAAGCGCATGGGCGCGGTGGAAGACGCCTTCGTGATGGTGCTGCCGCCGCCCCCGGTGAACGGCCTCGGCACCACCGGCGGCTTCAAGATGATGCTGGAAGACCGCGGCAACCTGGGCTACGACGCGCTGTACAAGGCGACCCAGGCGATGCAGGCGAAAGCCTGGGCCGACCCGCGCCTGCAGGGCGTGTTCTCGAGCTACCAGATCAACGTGCCGCAGCTGTTCGCCGACGTCGATCGCGTAAAAGCCAAGCAGCTCGGCGTGCCGCTGCAGACCATCTACCAGACCTTGCAAGTGAACCTGGGTTCGCTCTACGTGAACGACTTCAACCAGTTCGGCAGGACCTACCAGGTGCGGGTCCAGGCCGATGCCCAGTTCCGCTCGCAGCCCGAGCAGATCGCCCAACTGAAGGTGAGGAGCAGCAGCGGCGAGATGATTCCGCTGTCGTCGCTGATGCAGGTGAAGGACAGCTATGGCCCGGACCGCGTGCAGCGCTATAACGCCTACGTCTCGGCCGACATGAACGGCGGCCCGGCGCCCGGCGTCTCCTCGGGCCAGGCGCAGGCCATTTTCGAGCAGATCGCGAAGGAGACCCTGCCGAAGGGGATCGCCTACGAATGGACCGACCTGACTTACCAGGACATCCTGTCGGGGAATACCATGATCTACGTCTTCCCGCTGTGCGTGCTGCTGGTGTTCCTGGTGCTGGCCGCCCAGTACGAAAGCTGGACCCTGCCGCTGGCGGTGATCCTGATCGTGCCGATGTCGATCCTGTGCGCGCTGCTGGGCGTGAAGCTGAGCGGCGGCGACAACAACATCTTCACCCAGATCGCGCTGTTCGTGCTGGTCGGGCTGGCCTCCAAGAACGCGATCCTGATCGTGGAGTTCGCGCGCGAACTCGAGCATCACGGCCGCAGCATCGTGGAAGCGGCGCTGGAAGCCTGTCGCCTGCGCCTGCGCCCGATCCTGA
>DNCF01000035.1:0-395 GCA_003484545.1 Massilia sp.
TCGACACCGCATCGGGCAGGTGGCGCACCGGCGCGGGTGCAGCGCGCTCGGCCGGGCCGCTCAGGCAGGCCGCCGCCCCCAGGACGATGAAGGCGCCGAAAATCCAGATTTCCGCATTGCGGGCGAATTCCATGATGTTCTCCTCGACCCGGCCAAGGGCGGCCGGTAAGGTCATGGTGCCCAGCCGGGGATGATTCGTTATTGCAACGGATCAAGCCAATTTCATTCCGGGTGGAAACATTGCGACATGTGGCCGGGACGCCGCAGCGGTGGCCAGCGTAAAATACCGCCTCGTCAGAAGAAATTGGAAAGCACAGCATGTCGATACAATGGTTCCCGGGCCACATGAACTCCGCCAAGAAGCAGGCGGAGGAGCAGATGGAAAACATCGATCT
>DNCF01000035.1:599-9382 GCA_003484545.1 Massilia sp.
ATCCTGAACAAGATCGACCTGGCCGACCCGGTCGCCACCGCCGCCTGGAAAGCCTTCTACGACGCGCAGGAAGGCGTGACCGCCTACCCGATGACGACCAAGAAGCCGGCCGACGTCGCGCGCATCCCGCAGCTGGCGCTGTCGCTGGCGCCGCACCGCGGCGTGCCGACCAAGCCGCTGCGCATCATGATCATGGGCATCCCGAACGTGGGCAAGTCGACCCTGATGAACGCCTTGCTGAAAAAGCGCGTGGCGAAGGTCGGCGATGAGCCCGCCGTGACCAAGACCCAGCAGAAGCTCTACCTCGACAAGCACACGGTGCTGGTCGACACCCCGGGCCTGATGTGGCCGAAGATCGAGATGGACAGCGACGGCATGATGCTCGCCGCCAGCCACGCGATCGGCACCAACGCCCTGATCGAGGAGGAAGTCGCCTTCTTCCTCGGCGACCTGCTGCTCGAACGCTACCCGCAGCTGCTGACCGCCCGCTACGGCTTCAAGACCGACGGCATGGACGGCATCGCCGTGGTCGAGAACGTCGCCTCGCGCCGGGGTTTCCGCGTGCGCGGCGGCGAGTACGACATCGAAAAGGCGGCCCACGTGCTGCTGCACGATTACCGCACCGGCGCCCTGGGCCGCATCAGCCTGGAAACCCCCGAAACGCGCGCCGTGCGCATCGCAGCGCACGAAGTCGAGATGGCCGAGAAGGCGCGCATCGCCGCCGAGAAGGCCGCCGCCAAAGCGGAAGAGGCGGCACGCGGCAAGCGCGGGACCTGAGCCGCGTAGAACGGTTGATGCGCCTGCTGCCTCTGATCAGGCGATGAGACCGCGTGGGCAGTAGTTCTGGCTAAATGCCAGAACTACGAATGCCCACCCTACAAAGACGGGTTTCGTAGGGTGGGCTCTTGAGCCCACGCGGTCTCACGGCCCGCATCCACGCGCCCCATGCATCGACCACCATCCTTGCCCGATATATAATCCTCCCCGTTCTGGTGCCCGCGCGCGCAATCGGCGTGCGCAGTTAAACGGGAAACACGAGTCCGCGGCGCCTCCGGCGCGCGGCCAAGGTGTGCTGCCCCCGCAACGGTAAACAAGCGTCGCCCCCGGCGACTGGCCCCCTCGAAGACCACTGTGCCCAGGCATAGGAAGGTGAGGCGGTTCGACTTGCTAGCCCGGATACCGGCCAGGACAGGTGGACGCGCGCGAGCGCGCCTGCCAAGACCTCCATGGCTGCGTTGCATCGTCTCGCCGTACGCGCGTACTGTCTTCGACAATGCTCCTTGCCCTGAAGGCCTTGCCAGGCGCGCTCAATCGTAACGTTCGTTGAATCCGGCTTGCGGGGACGCAGGGCCGGGTGCACACTTTTCATAAGAATCACAACATGACTTTTGCTGTTCCCAACAGCGCGCCGGCGATCAAGCCGCTCGCGCTCGCCTGTGCCGTTTCCTTCTCCCTGTTTGCCGGCGCCGCCAGCGCCGAGCAGGCCATGACCACCGTCCACGTCACCGGCGCGCGCTTCGCCAGCGACGCGGCCCTGCCGCCGATCAGCGCCAGCGTGATCACGGCCGAGGACATCCGCCGCGCCGGCGCCACCGACGTGAATGCCGCGATCCGCAAGATCGGCGGCGTGTATGGCCGCCAGAGCCTGGACGGTTCGCCCGACTTCGCGCTCGACCTGCGTGGCTTCGGCGCGAACGGCAGCCAGAACCTGGTGATCCTGGTCGACGGCGTGCGCATGAACGAGAACGAACTGACGGGCGCCGTGCTGTCCTCGATCCCGGTCGACACCGTCGAGCGCATCGAGATCACGCGCGGCGGCAGCAGCGTGCTGTACGGCGAAGGCGCGACCGGCGGCGTCATCAACATCATCACCAGGCGCGGCGCCGAAGCCGGCTACCACGGTTCGCTGAGCCTGGAAGGCGGCCGCTTCGACCAGTACGACGCGCGCGCCTCGGTTCGCCATGGCGAAGGTCCGCTGTCGTTCGACCTGGCGGCCGCCAAGCAGGGCACCGACAACTACCGCGACAACAACGCATTCCGCCAGAAGACCATCAGCGGCGGCGTGCAGTGGGCGGTCGACGGTTCGCGCCTAGGCCTGCGCGTGGAGAGCGCGCGCCAGGATTCGCGCTTGCCCGGCTCGCTGACGCTCGAGCAGTTCGAAGCCAACCCGCGCCAGACCTTCACCCCGAACGATTTCGGCAGCCTCGACAGCGACCGCGTCACCCTGTCGGCCGAGCAGCGCATCGGCAGCGTCGAGCTGGCGGCGGAACTGTCGCACCGCGAGCGCGAGGTGAACGCCGCCTACGACTACGGCACCTACCTCTACGAGTACGGCTACCACACGCGCCAGACCCAGTTCTCGCCGCGCCTGCGCCAGACGTCGCGCTGGAACGGCATGCTCAACGAGGTCGTGGCCGGCATCGACCTGATGCGCTGGGAGCGCGCCACCAGCACCGGTTCGGGCGCAAGCCAGGATTCGAAGGCCTTCTACCTGCGCGACGAGATGCGTTTCCCGGGCGCGGCCAATGCGCGCCTGGCGCTGGCCACCAAGAACGAGGCCAACAGCCAGGCCCTGCTGGCGCAGAAGTACATTTCGCAGAACTCCTTCGACACCACGCGCAACAGCGTCGAGCTGGCCCAGGCGGCGGTGGACGCCGCGCGCGCGCAGCTCGACCTGGCCCGCATCGCGCTGAACGACACCGTGATCCGCGCGCCCCTTTCCGGCGTGGTCAGCAAGCGCTTCGTGCAGGCCGGCGAAAAGCTTTCGCCGGACAGCCCGGTGATGGCGATCGTGGATCTCGCGCACCTGACGCTCGACGCCCAGGTGCCGGCTTCCGACATCCCGCGCGTGCAGGTCGGCCAGGACGTGCGCTTCAAGGTCGACGGTTTCGATGCGCGCGAATTTTCAGGCAAGGTGACGCGCATCAACCCGGCGGCCGAAGCCGGTTCGCGCGCGATGCTGGTGTATATCAGCGTCGCCAACGACGACGGCGCGCTGCGTGCCGGCATGTTCGCGAAGGGCCAGATCACCACCGAGAAATCCGGCGCGCGTCCGATCGTGCCGCTGGCGGCCCTGCGCAAGGATGGCGCGCGCGACGTGGTCTACCGCGTCGACAGCGGCAAGGTCGTGGCCCAGCCGGTCGAACTCGGCATGCGCAACGACGACGAAGGCCTGGCCGAGGTGACCGGCGGGCTCGACGCCGGCGCGGTGCTGCTGGCGGTGCCGCTCGACGGCATCAAGCCGGGCACGCAGGTGAAGCTGGCCGGGAGCGCGCCGGCGAAACCGGATGCCAAGCCGGACGCCAAGGCCGAGGCCGTCGTCGTCGCGAAGAAGGACTGAGCCATGTGGATCACCAAAGTCAGCATCCGCCACCCCGTCTTCGCGACCATGGTCATGGTCGGCCTGATGGTGCTCGGCCTGTTCTCCTACCGCTCGCTGGGCGTGGAGAGCATGCCGAACGTCGACATTCCCTATGCCTGGGTCGAGACCCAGTATCCGGGCGCCTCGCCGGAGCAGGTCGAGAACGACGTCACCCGGCCGATCGAGGAAGTCGTCAACACCGTCAGCGGCATCAAGAACATCCGCAGTAACTCCTGGGAAGGCCGCAGCGGCGTGTCGGTCGAGTTCCACATCGCCACCAACATGGACAAGGCGATGCAGGACCTGCGCGACAAGATCGCGCGCGTGCGCCCGGGCTTCCCGAAGGAGGTGAAGGAGCCCTTCATCATCCGCGCCGACGGCGAGAACCAACAGCCGGTGGTGCGCCTGTCGGTTACCTCCACTGAACGCGACATGCGCGCCCTGTCGACGCTGGCAGAGCAGGTCATCGTCAAGCGCCTGCAAAGCGTGGCCGGCGTGGGCGAGGTGCGCACCGGCGGCGTGGCGACGCGCCAGATCCTGGTGCACATCAAGCCCGAGCAGCTGCGCAGCCAGAACATCGGCATCGACGAGGTGCTGCGCGCGATCCAGGCCACCAACACCAACCTCCCGGCCGGCAACCTGCAGTACGGCGCGGCCGAGCGCCTGGTGCGCGTGGAAGGCAAGATGCGCGAGGCGCGCGAGTTCAACAACATCATCGTGGCGCGCCGCGCCAGCGGCCCGGTCTACCTGTCGCAGGTGGCCGAGGTGGTCGACGGCGAACGCGAGGAGACCTCGATCTCGCGCGTCAACGGCCAGCGCGCGATCTCGCTCGACGTCACCAAGGTGCAGGACGCGAACACCGTGCAGGTCGGCACCGGCGTCATCAAGATGGTCGAGGAAATGCGCAAGACCCTGCCCGCCGACGTGCAGTTCCGCATCATGGACGACCAGTCGACCACGGTCCAGCAGCAGCTCGACAACGTGAAGCGCACCATCATCGAGGGCGCCATCCTCACCATGATCATTGTGTTCCTGTTCCTGCACTCCTGGCGCAGCACGGTGATCACCGGCCTGACCCTGCCGATCTCGGTCCTGGCTTCCTTCATCGCGATGCGCTACTTCGGCTTCACGCTGAACTTCCTGACCCTGATGGCGCTGTCGCTGTGCATCGGCCTCCTGATCGACGACGCCATCGTGGTGCGCGAGAACATCGTGCGCCACCTCGGCATGGGCAAGAGCCACATGCGCGCCGCCGAGGACGGCACCAACGAGATCGGTCTGGCGGTGATGGCGACGACCTTCGCCATCGTCGCCGTGTTCGTGCCGATCGCCTTCATGGACGGCATCATCGGCCGCTTCTTCCTGCAGTTCGGCGTGACCGTGGCGGTGGCGGTGCTGGTGTCGCTGTTCGTGAGCTTCACGCTCGACCCGATGCTGTCTTCGGTGTGGCCGGACCCGGTCAAGGACCGCTTCAAGTACCTGCCCTGGCTGGGCCGTCTCATGGCGAAGACCGAGCACGGCATCGAGCGCGTGCACGTCTGGTACGGCCGTGTGCTGGCGCTGGCCCTGCGTTGGAGGAAGTCGACCCTGGCGCTGGCGCTGGCGGTGTTCGTCGGCAGCCTGGCCCTGGTGCCGATGATCGGCGGCGAATTCGCGCCGAAGACCGACAACGGCTTCATCGAGATGCGCTTCAAGACCCCGGTCGGCTCGAGCCTGGCCTACACCGACGGCAAAGTGAAGCAGGTCGAGGACATCCTGCGCGAGTACAAGGAAATCGATGCGATCAGCAGCGCAATCGGCATGTACGAAGGCCATAACAGCGCCCAGGTCGTGCTGAAGCTCACCGACGTCAAGAAGACCAAGCGCCGCTCGCAGGAAGAGATGGAGTCGGTCATCCGCGAACGCCTGTCCTCGATCGCCGGCATCACGATGTCGGTCGGTAACAAGCCGATCTTCATCGCGATCCTCGGCCGCGACGAGGCCAAGCTCGACGCCGTCGCCCATCGCCTGATGGACAAGATGCGCGCGATCAAGGGCGTGGCCGACATCGAGTACAGCCAGGAAGGCGCCAATCCGGCGACCGTCATCCGCATCAACAACGAGCTGGCCAGCGACCTCGGCCTGTCGGTGCAGCAGGTCGGCGCGGCGCTGCGCCCCTTCGTGGCCGGCGACGAGATCAGCCAGTGGCTGGCGCCGGACGGCCAGAACTACCAGGTCAATGTCCAGCTGCCGCGCAGCAGCCGCCAGAAGGTGGCGGATCTTGCCGACCTGTCGCTGGCGTCCTCGCGCCTGGACGCGAGCGGCAACCCGATCATGGTGCCGCTGCGCCAGGTGGTCGAGTTCGTGCCCTCGTTCAGCCCGCAGGTGCTCAAGCGCCAGGCGCTGGAACGCCGCGTCGCGATCTACGCCGGCGTCGAGGGCCGCCCGTCGGGCGACGTGAATGCCGACATCGACAAGGCCATGAAGTCGATCGAGCTGCCGGAAGGCGTGCGCTTCGACGTCGGCGGCGACGCCCAGCAGATGGCCGAGACCATGGCCAACTTCGGCTCGGCGCTGGTGATCGCGATCATCTTCATCTACCTGGTGCTGGCCTCGCAGTTCGGCAGCTTCCTGCAACCGATCGCGATCATGATGTCGCTGCCGATGTCGTTGATCGGCGTGCTGGTGGCGCTGCTGGTGACGGGCAGCACCCTGAACGTGTTCTCGGTGATCGGCGTGGTCATGCTGATGGGCCTGGTGACCAAGAACGCGATCCTGCTGGTGGACTTCGCGAACCACGGCCAGCGCGAGGGCAAGGGCCAGTTCGCGGCCATCCTGGAAGCCGGCCAGGTGCGCCTGCGCCCGATCCTGATGACGACGCTGGCGATGATCTTCGGCATGCTGCCGATGGCGATCGGCGCCGGCGACGGCGGCGAAACGCAAGCGCCGATGGGCCGCGCGGTGATCGGCGGCGTGATCACCTCGACCCTGCTGACCTTGGTGGTGGTGCCGGTGGCCTACAGCTACCTCGACAACCTGGGCAAGCGCGCCAAGCGCTGGTTCGCCAAGGGGCATGAGGAAGTGGCGGACGAGGTGCCGACGATTGCCAAGGAAAGCGCGTAAAAACCTGCGGCGCGTCCCGTAGGGTGGGCACAGAGTGCCCACCCTACGGGACGCGTCAGGTCTGTTCCTGCGTTTCGGCTGGTTCTACTTCTACCGCCTCCCCCTGCTCCCCCTCTGCCGGCTTCGGATGGCTCTTCGCCTCCAGCTTGCGCCGCGCTTTTTCCTCTGCCTTGCGCTTCTTTTCCAGTTCCCGTTGCCGCTTTTCGTATTGGAAGTTGGTCTTTGCCATGATTTCCTCGTATGCAAGCTGACATGAAAGGATGGTGCCGAACTCGAACTATTATGCGCCAGTTATGCTTTCAGGATTTGAATTAACCACGTGGGTGGTGACGTGCATGCAGGTGCTTGAGGCGCTCGCGCGCAACATGGGTATAAATCTGTGTGGTTGAAATATCGGAGTGCCCTAACAGCAATTGCACCACGCGCAGGTCGGCACCATGGTTCAGCAAATGGGTGGCGAACGCGTGGCGCAGCGTGTGCGGCGACAGCGGTGCGCGGATGCCCGCCTTTTGCGCGTGTTTCTTGATCAGGATCCAGAACATCTGGCGCGTCATCGGCCCGCCGCGGCCAGTGACGAACAAGGCGTCGTCGACCTGGCCGTTGAGGATGATGCCGCGCGCATCCTTCAGGTAGCGCTCGATCCAGATGCGCGCCTGTTCGCCGAACGGGACGAGACGTGTCTTGCTGCCCTTGCCGGTAATGCGCAGCACGCCGTCGTTCAGGCTCAGTTCGACCAGTTTCAGGGCCACCAGCTCCGACACCCGCAAGCCGCTCGCGTACATCAGCTCGAGCATGGTGCGCTCGCGCAGCCCGAGCGGCGTCGACACGTCGGGCGCGGCGAGCAGCGCCTCGACCTGCTCTTCCGTGAGCGTGTGCACGAAGCGCAGCGGCTGGCGCGCCGTGGCCATCTTCAGGCAGGGATCTTCCGCCACCTGGTTGCGGCGCAGCGCCAGCTGATAAAAGCGCTTCAGGACCGACAGGCGCCGGTTCGCCGTGCTCGGCTTGGTGTCGGCATGGCGCTCGGCAAAATAGCCGGCCAGGTCCTCGGGGCCGGCCGCGAGCAGGCCGCGCCCCGGCCGCTTCTTCTCGAGCCAGCCGGCGAACAGGCGCAGGTCGCGCCGATAGGCGTCGAGCGAGTTCTTCGCCAGGCCGTGTTCCAGCCACAGCGTGTCGCAGAACTCGTCGATCAGTCCCAGATCGACTGCTGCTGCCATGGGGATGCGGTGGCGCCCTCGTGGCGCAGGAGCCAGCGCTTGACCGAGAGGTGGAAGCCGTTCTCGTCGTCGTTGCTGGCAAAGCCGCCCAGGCCGCGCGCGGCGGTCACGCGGTGGCAGGGAATGACGAGCGGGAACCAGTTGGCGCCGCAGGCCTGGCCGACCGCGCGCGGCGCCGAACCGAGCTCCTTGGCGAGGATGCCGTAGGTGCGCACGGTCCCGCGCGGGATCGCACTAATCGCCTCCCAGACGCGGCGCTGGAAGACGCTGCCGGCCTCCATCAGCGGCAGGTCGAAGGCGAAATCGGGGTCCGCCAGGTAACGCTCGACCTGGCGCGCGGCCAGTTCGGCCGTCGGATTCTCCGGCGCCTTGTCGCCGAAACGCGGTTGCAGGTAGACCAGTTCGCGCACGCGCTCGGCCTCGGTGCGGATGCCGATCGCGCCGAAAGGCGCCGGCACGATGACGGAAAACAGCTCGCTGCCTTGTGGTGTATTCATGGTGCGCAGTTTACTCCTGGCGCCGTCCATCCACCACTGTTTTTCGCTGGAGCAATTGCCCGTCCGTGGCGTCCCATCCATGGGAAAACGACTATCCTGTCATCAAACAACGACACCGACGCTATGCCGCGCGCACTCTGCCTCCTGGTTTTCGTTTCGCTGCTTGGCTTGCTGGGCCAGGCCGGCGCCCAAACGCCCGCGCCGCTGCGGGTTGGCATCTACGCCAACGCACCCAAGGTGTTCATGAACGAGGACGACCAGCCGGCCGGCATCCTGGTCGAACTGCTGCGCGAGATGGCCAGCGCCGAGCGCTGGACGCTCGAATTCGTGCCCTGCGAATGGCCGGGCTGCCTCGACCTGCTCGCCGCCGGACGCATCGACCTGCTGCCCGACGTCGCCTGGTCCGAGGGACGCTCACGCGCTTTTTCCTTCCACCGCATTCCCGCCCTGCACAGCTGGTCGCAGATCTACGCCCCGCCCGGCAGCGCAATCCGTTCGCTGCCGGCCTTGAACGGCAAGCGCGTGGCGGTGCTGGCCGGCTCGGTCCAGGCCCAGAACCTGCCCGCCGTGCTCGCACCGTACGACGCCAGCGTGACCCTGCTGCCGGTG
>DNCF01000033.1 GCA_003484545.1 Massilia sp.
CTGCAGCAGCCGCGAGCGCCACGGCGGCAGCGGCCGCGCCAGCAGCGGATTGGCGGCAAAGGCGTTGCCGGCGCGTCCCGCCACGCGCTGCCGGCGCGCCGGCTTGGTCAGGTTCGGTCGGTTCATCTCAGTGCCCTTCCGCCAGGTAGTAGTCGAGCGCCTTGCGCGCGATCGGCGCGGCGTGCGCGGCGCCGAAGCCCACGTTCTCGACGATCAGGGCGATCGCGATGCGCGGCTTGTCGGCCGGCGCGAACGCGGTGTACAACGCGTTGTCGCGGTGGCGTTCGTCGATCGCGTGGGCGTTGTATTTCTGGCCTTTCAGGCCGATCACCTGGGCGGTGCCGGTCTTGCCTGCCGAGATATAGCCGGCGTTGGCGAACACGCGGTAACCCGTGCCATAGGTTTCCTGGGTCACGCCCACCATCGCGCGCTTGATGAAGTCGATGTTTTCCTGCTTGAGCGGGATGCGCCGGCTTTCCTTGGGCACGGTGAGGGTGCGCTCGCGCGTGGCGCCGTCCTCGATCAGCTTGACCAGGTGCGGCTTCATCACCACGCCGTCGTTGGCCAAATTGGCCACCGCGTGCGCCAGCTGGATCATCGTGTAGTTGTTGAAGCCCTGGCCGATGCTGATCGAGATGGTGTCGCCGCCGACCCACTTCTGGGCCGCGCGGTTGCGCTTGAAGCGGTTTGCCTTCCACTCCTTCGAGGGCAGCACGCCGGATTTCTCGTGCTCGAGGTCGATCCCGGTCGGCGAGCCGAAGCCGAACTGGCCCATGAAGCGCGAGATGTTGTCGATCCCCATCTCGTTGCCGAGCTGGTAATAATACGTGTCGCAAGACTCGACGATCGACTTGTACATGTCGACGTAGCCGTGGCCGCCCGGCTTGTCGTCGTTGAAGCGGTGCCCGCCCAGCATGTAGAAGCCGGGGTCGCGGATGCCCTGCTCGGGGCGGCGGAAGCCCATCTCGAGCGCCGCCAGCGACATGAAGGGCTTGAAGGTCGAGCCGGGCGGATAGGTGCCCGACAGCGGACGGTTCATCAGCGGCCGGTCGAGCGAGGTGTTCAGCTCGTTCCAGCTCTGGGTATCGATGCCGTCGACGAACAGGTTGGGGTCGAAGCCCGGGCGCGAGACGTAGGCCAGCACGTCGCCGGTGGACGGTTCGATCGCGACGAAGGCGCCGCGCCGGTCGCCGAAGGCTTCCTCGACGATCTTCTGCAGCTCGATGTCGATCGACAGGATCAGGTTGCTGCCCGGGACCGGCGGGCGGCGCGACAGCGTGCGGATCGCGCGGCCGCCGGCCGAGCGCTCGACCTCCTCGTAGCCGGTGGTGCCGTGCAGGTAGCGCTCGTACTTCTTCTCCAGGCCTTCCTTGCCGATGTGGTCGGTGCCGTTGTAGTTGGCGGCGTCGTCGCTGTCCTCGATGGCCGCGGCTTCGCGCGCATTGATGCGGCCGATGTAGCCGATCACATGCGAGGCGATCTCGCCCAGCGGATACTGGCGGAACAGGCGCGCCTGCACTTCGACGCCGGGAAAGCGGAAGCGCTGGGCCGTGAAGCGGGCCACCTCGTCGTCGGTCAGGCGGGTGCGCAGCGGCACGCTGGCGAAACTGCGCGACTCTTCCATCAGGCGCTTGAAGCGCTTGCGGTCGCGCGGCTCGATCGTCACCAGCTTGGCCAGCTCGTCGATCACCGAGTCCAGGTTCGCCTGCAGCTTCGAGGGCGTGATCTCGAGCGTGTAGGCCGAGAAGTTCTGCGCCAGGACGACGCCGTTGCGGTCGACGATCAGGCCGCGGTTCGGCACGATCGGCACCAGCGCGATGCGGTTGTCCTCGGCCTGCGCGTGGTATTTCTCGTGCTGGACCACCTGCAGCCAGACGAAACGGGCCACCAGGATGCCGAAGCAGACGAACACCAGCACCGCGAGCGCGGTCATGCGCAGGCGGAACTGGTGGATCTCGCGGTCGCTATCTTTAATTTCTGTCATTTACTGCGTCAGTCATTTACTGCGACGTCATTCCGACGGAATCAGATCGGGCGGGTATGGTCCCGGTCGACGGCGCGGCGCTGCGGCGCCAGCAGCAACCAGGTGATCGCCGGCCACAGGGCGACCGCGACCGCGCTCTCGACGAAGTGCAGCCAGCCCGCGAAGCGGCCGGTGGCGAACAGGTGCACCAGCACCTGGATCGCCTGGGCCAGCAGCAGCAGCGGGAACACGTGCATGGCCTGGGTCAGCACCGGGAACCACAGCACGCGGCGGTGGATCATGATCGCGACATAGGACAGCAGCGTGTAGGCCAGCGCATTCTCGCCCAGCAGGGTGGCGTCGTGCACGTCCATCAACAGGCCCATGCAGAAAGCGACGCCGATGCCGACCTTGCGCGGTTGGTGGATGCCCCAGAACACCAGCACCAGCGCGACGAAGTCCGGCGCGCCGATCCAGCGGCCCCAGGGCAGCAGGTTGAGCATGAAAGCGCAGGTCAGGCTGAAGGCGATGAACAGCGGGCTGACCGGCAGCAGGATGTAATGGGGACGGTGTCCGGGCATTTACGCGCCCTCCTTCTGGATGGCCGGGCGGGCCGGCTGGGTTGCCGCCGTGCCGGGGCGCGCCGCGCCTTGCGTGGCGGGCGGGTTCGCGGGACGCTGGCCGGTCGGGGCGGG
>DNCF01000038.1 GCA_003484545.1 Massilia sp.
GCCCCGCGCCAGGCCCCGCCTGCACCGCCGGCCCGTCCGCAGCCGCAGCGTCCGGCACCGAACTTCTCGGACATGGACGACGACATTCCGTTCTAAATCGCCGTCTTCCTGGACAAAATGCGGAGCCTTGTGCTCCGCATTTTTTTTGCCTGTACGTGAGGCCTTGACGTCCCGCGCGCACCGCCGCCTGGCCAAGGTCCTCGCCTGTCCGCACCCGCGCTCGCCGCTGAATCTTGGTCCGCCCTCCGCGTCTAAAGACCACATGGACTGGCCGTCGCGAGGGGATCATGTTGAGCAAATCGATAAACGATCCCGGACTGCTATTGCAGTTTGGCGTCGGCATGCTTGTCGTTCTGCTGTACGCGCGCGACCGTTTCGAATCGCCCGGCCCTGTTCGGTGGACGACCACGTTTACCCGCTATTGGCTGGCGCGGACCGGCTACATGGCATCGCTCCTCCTGGTTTATCTCCTGCTGGGAGGCGCGTTCATCGACGCCAAGCCGGTGCTGAGCTTGTTGATGTACGGGAATGCTTCCCTGAAGCCGCCGTCCGCCAGTTTGCCGGGGCCGCTGTTTGCTGCCCTGTTGCTTACCTCCCTGCTTCCCCATGTGCCTTACCTGAAAAAGTTCGATGAGATCGCCAAGGGCATATTTCAACGAATGGGAAACATACCCATGGAGGTGCGTGTATTCAGCGCCCAACTCGAACGGGCCAAACTTGTTCCGGGCAGCCATCTGCGTGAAAGCGCGTATGGAGAACTCGGCGTGAAGGCCGAATGGTTGCAACTGCCGGAAAACCGGTTGACGTATTGGTGGGCGCGGATCGGCCTGATGCATGCGATCGTCAACAGTTGGGACGCCAACCCGACCTACCTCGGCTATGCCTGCAACCGCAAGACCAGCCTGGACGATATCAATCGGCGCATCGAACAGTTCCTTGCGCTTAACGCGATCGGCCCGAACGGGATCACCGCCGACGAGCAGCCACCCAACACGCCCGTTCGTCGCAGCGTCAGCCGGGAAATCGACGAGATCCATCGCAGCCTGTGCGATTTCATCGCGGGCGGCCTGTTGCACTGCGTCCGAGGCGCCAGGCAAAGGCAGCATTTGCTGAATGAACTCGGCTTCCAGTTGAGCGAAAGACAGTTGCGCCCGGCGATGAGTATCCACCATGTCTTCCTGATCGGCGGCATCCTCTTCTTGCTGATTCTTTTCGTCGCGCTGCTTTTCCAGCAATTCCTCACCCCTGGCGACTTGCCGCTCGATATACGGGTGTGGTTCATGATCCCCATCCTGTATTGCACCTCGATCGTGATTGCGATCTATACGAAGTCCGCCTGGCGCTTTGCCGACATCCGCGAGGTCGGTACGCGTCCGGTCATGGGATATGCCGCGGCGGCGGCCCTGGCCGTCCTTGCGGCTTTCGTGATCCAGTTGCTGTTCCGCTTTGTCCAGGGCGGCACCGTTCTTGAAATTCTCTCGAAGCCCGGCCAGTTCACCGGAGCGCTTCTGACCAATCTCGAAAGATGGCCCTGGTATGTCCTGACCTTTTTCACGACAGTGGCCATCGCATGGACTGCCGATAACCACTACGAATCGGACAGCGAACCGCCCTGGCTGCGGTGGACGGAAACGCTTGGGATGGCGGCCTTCTTTTGCGTCCTGCAGTGGATTACGCTGCAATTGCTGGTCGAGTTCTCGCCCCATCCCGAGCGCTGGGCCGGCAAGGAATTGCAGATGATTCTGAGGACGACCCTGGTCGGTGCCTGCATCGGGTTTTTCGTTCCGCATTTTTATCGGCGTTCATTCAGGCAGACGCAAGCCGTCCCGGTGCGTTCCCCCGTGACGCTCACGCAGGCCGTGTAAGCGCCCGGCTACCATTCCAGATTTTAAAACTATGCATTCTGCTAGTAGCTGGGCAAATTTCAAATGTTAGGATCGTCCCGCACCGCCGGTGTGAAGTTCTTTTCCACGATAAAAATGAAAGAAGAACGATGAAACTGACACTCAAGAAATTTGCGTTCGTGTTGAGCCTGGGGCTGGGCCTCGGCGTTTCGGCATCCGTTTCGGCCGGCAGCGTCGATTGCGAGACCCTGGCGCTGAAATGCGAGAGCGGCAACGCGTATGCCTGCCAGCTGTGGGACATCAACTGCTATTCCTACGAAGGCTGATCGCCACGGACAGCCGCGCCGGAGAGCCGACGCCCGCCACATCCATGCCCGCCAGGATCTGGCGGGCTTTTTCTTTTCTAAACGAGTCGTTTCCGTTCTTCCGGACTGAACAGTTATCGGTCGGACAATTTTTATTGGATTCATGCTTTAATGCAATGTTTGGTGCGCCAGAATAGGGGGCCGACGGCGGGCATGGGCGCGAATCCTTGTCGGTTCCCCTTAGCCGTCAATGGCGTGCCCCCTTATCACTTCGACGAATCAAAGAAAACATGCGTCACAAGACTACTTTGCTGGTATTGCTCCCGGCATTGATGTGCAGCGCGGCCACGGCCGGCCTGCCTCCCCAACGCCACCAGGCGCCGACGCATGTCGCGGCGAATCCGCAGCAGCAGGAGCTGTACGAAAGCGCTCGCGCATACGAAACCGGCAATGGCGTGGCCCAGGACTATTTTCAGGCGGCGCGCCTGTACTACGCGGCAGCGGAACAGGGGCATGCCGATGCGCAAAACAGCCTGGGCCGGCTGTACGAAAACGGCCAGGGCGTCCTGCCGGATCCGGTGGAGGCGGCGCGCTGGTACCGCAAGGCGGCGGAGCAGGGACATGTCGCCGGCCAGTTCAATCTTGGACTGGTTTATGAATACGGCAAGGGCGTGGAACCGGACGCGGCCCAAGCCTATGCCTGGTACAGGAAGGCGGCCGAGCAGGGCGATTCGGACGCGCAGAACAAGGTTGGCTATGCCCTGGAGCATGGCAGGGGTGTCGAGCGCGATGTGGCCGGGGCGCCGGCATGGTATCGCCTGGCCGCGGAGCAAGGCGACCGCTACGCCCGGACCAACCTGGCCGCGATGTATCTCGACGGCCGCGGCGTGGCGAGTGATCCGGTCCAGGCCGTGGCCCTGCTGCGGCAGGCGGTGCAACAGGACCACCCGCGCGCGCAGTATCTGCTGGCCGTCTGCCACGAGCTCGGCCTGGGCTTGGCGAAGGACGAGGGGGCGGCCCTGCGCCTCTTCGAACAGGCCGAGCAGGGTGGACAGCAAGAGGCGACGCTGCGCCTGGTCCGGCTCCATCTCGACGGCGTGGGTGGTCCGGACCGGCAACGGCGGGCGCGGGAGCGGCTGGCGCAGGCCGAAAAGGAGGGCGACGTTCGCATGCTGGGGCAGCTGGGAGAGCTGTACCTGGACCACGGCAAGCCAGCGCAGGCCGAAGAGCTGCTGCGGCGCGCGCTGGCCCTGGCCGGCCGTTCACCCGCTACCGGCGCCGGGCTGGAGCAGCCCCTGCTTGGCTTGTTGGCCGACAGCCTCGCAGGCCAGCAGCGTTTCCACGCGGCCCAGCCCTATTTCGAACGCGCACTCGCGCTGGCCGAGCAGGACCCGCGGACCGAGCCGGCCCGGCTCTACGCGCGCTCGATCCGCCTGGGACAGAATTTATACAACCAGTCCCAGTATGGCGGGGCCGAGACCGTCTATCGTAAAGCCTTGCAGCTTGCGGAGCAGGGCGCCGGGCTCGGCGACGCCGAAATCCTGGACGTGCTCAGAGGACTCAGCAGGGTCCATGGGAGTCTGGAGCAATTACCGGAGGCACAAATCACCTTGCAGCGCCAGTTGTCGCTGCTGGAGAAAATGAACCGGGAAGATACCTCCGACATGAGCAGCACCCTGGTGCAGCTGGCCTCGATTCACTCGCTGCAGGGAGATTTCAAGCGTGCCGAGGACCTGATCAAGCAGGTGCTGGCCATTGCCGAGCAGCGCCAGGGCGCGCAGAGCAAGACCGTGGCCGTGCGCCTGAGCGACCTGGCGGCAATCTACCAGCAGCAGGGCCGGTTCGACGAGGCCGAGGAGTTATTCAAGAAGGCGATCGCCATGTGGACCACCCTCGACGGTCAGGGCGGCATGGTGATGGCGGTTCTCCAGACTAATCTCGGCGCCCTGTACAAGGACATGGGGCGCTACCCGGAAGCGCAGGCCTTGTGCGCGCGGGCGCTCGCCTTGCGCGAGAAGCTGCTGGATCGGGACCATGTCGACCTGGCATTCAGCCTGCATGAGCTGGGCGCGATCCTGGCCCGCCAAGGCAAGGCGAAGGAAGCCCGGTCCTACCTCGAGCGCGCGCTGGCGCTGCGCGAGCGCCATCTGGGCGCGCATCACTCGGAGACGGCCGCCAGCGCCTACGAACTCGGCAGCCTGTATCTCGCGCAGGCGAATTACCGGGCGGCCGAGCCGCTGCTGCAGCGCGCGCTGGCGATCCGCACGAAGCTGATGCTGCCGACCCATCCGCAGCTGCGCCTGGCGCGCGAGCGCCTGGCCGCGCTTTATGACAAGACCGGCCGCGGCGACGATGCGGCGGCCCTGGCGGCCTGCACGGACACGTGCGCACTGCCTGCGGCCGCTGGCGCCGTGCAGTGAACCGATGACGCCGGTCTTCCAGGACCGGCGTCGTGTGTCGGCGACCGTGGACAGGCTAGCGCTCGCCCGGCGCCGGGCTGCTCGCTTCTTCCTCGCCGATCGTGTACACCCCGCCGGCGGTCGCCCCGCTTTCTGCCTTGCGTGCACGCAGGTCGCGGTAGACGGCGGCGCGAATGATCAGCATCGATACCACCGGCGCCGTCATCAGGAGGAAGCCGGCGATGATCAATTCGTGGATCACGAGCCGCGATTGCGCCACCGTGAAGAACACCATCGATGCGATCAACAGGCAGCCGGCGCCCAGCGTGATCGTGATCGCCGGCCCGTGCATGCGCTGGTAGAAGGTTTGCAGGCGCAACAGGCCCAGGGCGCCGATCAGGACGATGCTGGCGCCCAGGATCAGGAGCAGGGAGACGATCAATGCCGCCCAGCCGGGCAAATCCTGGATGCCGCTCATTCGATGATCTCCCCGCGCATCAGGAACTTGGCGATCGCGATCGTCGATACGAAGCCGATCAGCGCGATCAGCACCGCCACCTCGAAATAGACTTGCGTGCCGAAGCGGATGCCCAGCACCAGGGCCAGCAGCATGCCGGTCATCCACAAGGTATCGAGCGCCAGTGCGCGGTCGTGGGCCGAGGGGCCGCGCAGCAGGCGCAGGGCGCAGAACACCATCGCCATCAGCACGCACACCAGCGCATAGCCGACGGATAACTCAAGCAGGGTCGCCACGGGCTGCCTCCGTTTCAAAAATCTCGATCAGGGGTTGTTCATAGCGCGTCTTGATGGTCTCGATCCACCACGCTTCGTCGTGCAGGTCGAACACGTGCAGCGACAGTTCGTAGCGCTCGGGCAGGATCTCGACCCAGACCGTGCCCGGTGTCATGTTGATCAGGCAGGACAGCATCGCCAGCCCGTACGGGTCGGTGATCGTCAGCGGAATGCGGATGAACTGCGAATTGACCTGCCTGTAGTCGGCGAACAGGATGATGCGTGAGACGTTGAAGCAGGAACGCACGATCTCGACGCCGGCCATGCCCATCAGGCGAATGAAGGTCAGCGGCGCGCGCATGCGCGGGTAGCCGAGCGGCTGCAGGTTGCGCACCAGCAGCGGCACCACGATGCCGAGCAGGGCGCCGAGCAGGAGGTTGGCCGCGTCGGCCGTCTGGTTCAGCAGCAGCCACAGCACGCACAGCGTGAGCGACACCACCGGATGAGGAAGCCAGCGCTTCATGGCGCCTCCCTGGCTGGGCTCGCGCTTGTGCTCGTGGCCGGGCCGGGCAGCGCCGGCTCGGTCAGCACGCGCTCGATGTAGGCGGCCGGACGGTGGATGTCGGCGCTGACGCGGTTCAGGAAATCGAACAGCGGGCGCGCCTGCACCGTCATCGCCAGCGACAGCAGCAGCAGGGCCGTGATCGGCGCCACTTCCGACAGGTGCAGGCGCGGCGGCGACACGACCGGCGTGGCCCAGAAGGTACGCACGCCGAAGCGCAGCATCGAGATGATCGTGATCAGGCCGGAGGTGATGACCAGCGTCATCAGGGTCCAGCCGGCGGCGCCGACGGTGCCGGTGTCCGGATTGAGCAGCGCATGGAACATGCTGAACTTGGCGACGAAGCCCGACAGCGGCGGCAGGCCGGCGATCATCAGGGCGCAGGCGGCGAAGGCCACCGACAGGAAGGCCATCGCCGCCGGCACGCCCTTGCCGCGCGGCTCGCCCGGGGTGTCGTCGGCTTCGTCCTCGTCGACGGCCCAGGCTTCCATCGTCAGCGCCAGCACCGCCGAGGCCGGGGTGCGGATGCGGTCGATCAGTTCGATCAGGAGCAGGAAGGCGGACACCGCCAGGGTCGAGCCGAGCAGGTAGTACAGGCCCGCCGTGACCAGCGAGGGCTGGCCGTAGCCGATCACCGCCAGCAGGGTGCCGGACGAGATGATGGCGCTGTAGCCGGCCATGCGCCCGGCGCTGTCGGTCGAAAGCATGCCGGCGGCGCCGAACACGATGGTCGCCAGGCCGCCCCAGAGCAGCGCGTCGAAGCCGAAGCCCGCGCTCGTCCCCTCGGAGAACAGCAGCAGCCACAGGCGCAGGATGACGTAGGCGCCGACCTTGGTCATCAGCACCAGCATCGCGGCCACCGGCGGCGAGGCGGCGGCATAGGTGGTCGGCAGCCAAAAGCCCAGCGGCCACATCGCGGCCTTGACCAGGAAGGCCAGCACCAGCACCGTCACCCCGAGCTGGAGCAGGCCGCTGCTTTCGACCGGCATGGCGCCGATGCGTGCGGCGAGATCGGCCATGTTCAGGGTGCCGGTGGTGGCGTAGATCAGGGCGGTGCCGAGCAGGAACAGCAGGGCGGCGGCCAGGTTGACGGCGATGTACTGCATGCTGGCGCGCAGGCGCTCGGCGTTGTAGCCGTGCAGGACCAGGCCATAGGACGCGGCCAGCATCACCTCGAAGAACACGAACAGGTTGAACAGGTCGTGCGTCAGGAAGGCGCCGTTGATGCCCATCAGCAGGAACTGGAACAGCGGGTGGAAGTGCACGCCGATCCGGCTCCAGCGCTGCATCGCGTAGTTCAGGGCGGCCAAGGCCAGCACCGCGGTCAGCAGCAGCATCAGCGCCGACAGGCGGTCGGCCACCAGGGCGATGCCGAACGGCGCGGCCCAGTTGGCGGCGAGGTAGACGCCGATTCCGCCGGCCCAGGCCTGGCTGTCGGTCTGCTGCATCAGGAGCAGGGCCGTGACGAGCTGGCCCAGCACCGAGGCATAGCCGAGCGCGAACTTGAAACGGTGACGGCCTTGGGTAAACGGCGTCAGCACCGCGCCGCAGATCAGCGGCAGCAGGATCGGCACGATCACCAGGTGTTGCGGCAAACTCATACTTCAGGCTCCTCGCCGTCGACGTGGTCGGTACCGGTCAGGCCGCGCGCGCCGATCATCACCACCAGGTACAGGGCCGTGGTGGCGAAGCCGATCACGATGGCGGTCAGCACCAGCGCCTGCGGCAGCGGATCGGCCAGCGCGGACGGGTCGGGCGTGGTCCCGGGCGGCGTGAACGGCGGCTTGTCGAGCCAGACGCGGCCCATGATGAAAATAAACAGGTTGACGGCGTAGGACATCAGCATCAGTCCCGTCAGCACCTGGAAGCTGCGCGGACGCAGCAGCAGCCAGATGCCGGAGCCGAAGACGATGCCGATGGCCAGGGCGATGACGACTTCCATCAGGCGATCTCCTTGGTCGGGGGCATGGCGTGGCGCGTGGCGCCCGGGGGCATGCGGTGGCTGCGCAGCGACTGGTGCGCCAGCGCGACCAGGATCAGCATGGTGGTGCCGACCACCACCAGGAACACGCCCAGGTCGAACACGAAGGCGCTCGGCACGTGGATTTCTCCCAGCAGCGGCAGGTTCAGGTGCGCGGTGTGGCTGGTCAGGAAGGGATAGCCGAACAGCCAGGCGCCGAGGCCGGTGAGGCAGGCGGTCAGCAGCCCGAAGCCGATCCAGCGGTGCGGGCGCAGGCGCAAGTGCGACTCGACCCAGTCGGTGCCGGCCACCATGTACTGCACGATCAGGGCGGTGGCGAAGATCAGGCCGGCGACGAAGCCGCCGCCGGGCAGGTTATGGCCGCGCATGAAGAAGTAGACTGCGATCATGCCCATGAAGGGCAGCAGGAAGCGCAGGTAGACCGCCGGCACCATCAGGTAGCCGCTGCGCGCCTGCACCGCCGGCGCCTGGATCGCGGCCGGGTCGACGTCGCTGGCCTGCTGCACCGGAATGGCCACGCTCTCGGGCGCGGGACGGAAACGGCGCAGCAGCGCATACACGGTCAGCGCCACCGCCGACAGCACGGTGATCTCGCCCAGGGTGTCGAAGCCGCGGAAGTCGACCAG
>DNCF01000036.1:0-5363 GCA_003484545.1 Massilia sp.
GTACGACCGCGTGGGCTCGAGAGCCCACCCTACGCGTCGCCAACGTTCGCAACTCAGGTTTCGTAGGGTGGGTACTCGTACCCACCGATTGCGGCTTTACCGAAGTCGGACACAAACCTTCAGACGAAAAAAAACCGGCCCGCAGGCCGGTCTTGAATCAGAAAGAATCTGATTACTTGGTGGTTGCAGCAGCGTCAGCAGCAGCGTCAGCAGCGGTCGAAGCAGCCGAAGCGGCTTCCGAAGCAGCAGCCGAAGCGGTAGCGGCAGCAGCGGCAGCGTCAGCAGCCGGGGTTGCAGCAGCGTCGGTGGTTGCCGGAGCAGCAGCGTCGGTGGTGGTGGTGGTGGTGGTGTCAGCAGCAGGAGCTTCGACAGCAGCCGGGGTTGCCGGTGCTTCTTCTTTCTTCGAGCAAGCAGCCAGGGCAACAGCCATCAGGGAAACGATCAGCAGGGACTTTTTCATGATTTTCCTTTTAATTCAAAAGTGGAGTACTTCTTGTTGTTACGATGAATAATTACCGGTAATTATCGCTCGCTGGAATTCTCGTGTACTTGCACTTGATGCAACAGTGACGCATATACAACGGAACCTTCCTAACCCGATATTATAGCCAAATTTACTCATTCGCAATAGAAAACACATGCCAAAATGTAAGTATTTTGTTACTTGTTAAGGTTCATTTTGTTACAAGATGCAACAGAGATGAATACGGCTCCTGACAGGTCAAAATGCGGGGTTAAAACTACAGTCCGGTGACCGTTGGCGTGAGGGTGAGACGCGATTCTTCCCAGATCGCGGCGAAGCGGTGGGCGGGCAGGTCGGCCGCCTCGGGCGCCTCGAAGGCGGCCTCGCCGCGCAGATGGTCGCTGTGAAAACGGCGCAGCACGTGCACATCGTCGGCGATGCAGAAGGAATCGGTGAGCTGGCGCAGCGAACGCGGGGTCTGGCGGCATTCGACCAGGTGGCCGTAGTCGCGCAGCAGGCGCAGGAAGCGCGGGTAATGGCGCTCGATATGCGCGCTGTCGTGCATTGCCAGGCGCAGCCGCCCGCCGTCTCCCAGGAAGGCGCGCAGCCGGGCGTCGGCATCAAGCGAGCCGAGCGGGAAGACGGCGAAGTCCGGATCGAACATGTCGAGCCGCCGGCGCGCGCGTTCCAGCACCGCGCGCCACTGCGTCTCGCAGTCGCGGCGGGTGTCGAAGCGGATCGTCAGCGGCTCGGTCATCGTCGGGATCCGGATCAGCCCAGCTCGATCCAGCCGTCCTGGTACCAGGTGTACAGCGCCTCGAGCACGTCATCGGACGCCTGCTCCAGCGCCGCACCGTCGAGCCGGCGCTCGTTGGCCAGCACGTCCAGCACGACCTTGTCGGCACGGCTCACGGCGAACGATTCGCCGTTGATGAAGACATGCTTGCCGCGGTAGAGCATCAGGGTCTTGGCGGACAGCTTCAATCCTTTTTTCGCCGCGCTCTCCATGAAGCGGCCGACGGTGAGCGGCTTGGCCGGACCGGTGAAGAACACGTTGTGCTTCGGCTCGGACATGTATTCGCCGAAGAAGATCGTCACGTCCTCCTCGTCCCAGCGCACCTTGTCGAGTTCCTCGGTGATGGTCGCGAGCATCTCGCGCGGGATCTCGGCCGGGTTCTTCGCCGGCTGGATGTCCGGGTCGGCGTAACGGCCGGGCAGGTCGATCGAGTCGGCCATGAACTGCAGGAAGGCTTCGCCCAGCTCCTGGAACGAAGGCGAGCGGAAACCGATCGAATAGGTCATGCACTCGCCCTCGGCGATGCCGTCGTGGGCATAGTGCGGGGGCAGGTACAGCATGTCGCCCGGCTCGAGCACGAATTCCTCTTCCGGGGTAAAGTTCGACAGGATCTTCAGCGGCAGGCCTTCGACCAGGGACAGGTCCTGCTGCGCGCTGATCTTCCAGCGGCGTTTGCCGTGCGCTTGCAGCAGGAACACGTCATACGAATCGAAGTGGGGACCGACGCCGGCGCCGTCGGTGGCGTAGCTGATCATGAGGTCGTCCAGGCGGGCGTCCGGCAGGAAGCGGAACTGGCGCAACAAATCATCGGCCTTTTCGTCGTACAGGTTGACGCCCTGCACCAGCATGGTCCAGTTCGGCTGGGTACGGGACGGCAACTCGGTCAGCGGGCCATGCTGCATGTTCCATTCGCCGTCGATCTGGGTGACGAGGCGCGATTCGACGAAGTTCTTGGTGGCCAGGTCGGCCAGGCGCTCGAACTTGAGCAGGGGCTTGAAGCCGGGGATGGCGCCGCGGATCAGGAGCGGTTTCTTGTGCCAGTAATCGCGCAGGAACTGGGCGGGAGTAATATTTCCAAGGAGCTGTAATTTTTTCATGCGTCATTATAACCAGCCGCACAAGGGGCGGCAGCGGTCAGCGGGGTATAATCCGCACCTTACAAAGAAAGGATGTGCGATGAAGATTGCCAAGAATACGGTCGTGTCGGTCAACTACAAACTGTCGGATGCGCAGAACAACCTGATCGAGGAAGGTGTGCAGCCGATGGTCTACCTGCACGGCGGCTACGAGAACACCCTGCCGAAGATCGAGGAGCATCTCGACGGCAAGGAAGTCGGCTATTCGTCGACCCTGCAGATCGAGCCGGAAGACGCATTCGGCGACTACGACGCCGAGCTGGTCAAGGTCGAAGACCGTTCGCGCCTGCCGGAACCGCTCGAAGTCGGCATGCAGTTCGAAGGCATGGCCGAAGGCGCGCCGGACGACGAGCCGACCATCTTCACCGTCACCGAAATCGCCGACGACAAGGTCGTCCTGGACGGTAACCACCCGCTGGCCGGCATGGCCCTGCGCTTCGAGCTGTCGGTGATCGACGTGCGCCCAGCCACCGAAGAAGAAGTCGCCCACGGCCACGTGCACGGCGCCCACGGTCATCACCACGGTGAAGACGAAGGCGACGACGACAGCGAGCCGGGCGACCAGTTCCGCAGCCAGCCGCTGCACTGATCGTTACATGAAGACCGGGACGCAATGTCCCGGTTTTTGTTTGTGGGTGTCGGGCGATGTGCGCTGCGGGTTTGTCCGGTCGGCGTTTCGGCATGCCGTTGGCGCCCGCCAACGCAGTCACGGTGCGCGCGTTCGCGTGGGCACAGTGTGCCCACCCTACGGTCACCGCCACCATGCTGCAAATGTCACAGGTACTCAGCGATTGTCGATCGTAGGGTGGGCACCCCGTGCCCACGCGGAACGCGCGGCCGTGTCAGCTCCGTTTCGTTCACGCTGAAGCCGCCGGCTGCCAGCGCATCCAACCGATCAGCCTGCGGCCTGACTCAGTCCGCCGCATCCTTCACCAAGAACAGCGACTTCGTTCCCGGCTTCACCTCGACCTCCACCGCCTGCGCATCGACCGACAGGTGCCCCAGGTTGCCCTGCCATTCGATCTCCGGCTTCTTGCCCTTGGGCAGCGTCCCGCTGTCGACCAGCAGCACCTTGCCGTCGAACTTCTTCGCCAGGGCCTGCACCTGCCTGCGCGTGAAACCGAAGCCGTCGAACACGCCGGTATTGCGGCGTAGCAGGGTGCGCGTTTCCGGTTGCGCGAAGGGCTTCAGGTCGCCCTCGGAGAACAGGACGATGGCATCGACCTTGTCGCCCTTCGCCAGGGTAAATAAACGGTTCAGCCAGAAGCGGTTGGCGACCAGCCGGTCCTCGTACTCGCTGTTGCGGCCGGCCGCGGCCAGGTAGTGGTTGTTATTCGCCGGCAGGTTGACGCTGGCGTAGAGCACCTTGCCCACGGTCCAGTGGGCGTTCTCGGCATAGCTGCGAAAGCGCGGACTCATCGACAGCCGGGTGAGCGGCAGCGTGGTTTTCCCGAGCGAATTCGGCTCGCCATGGAACAGTTCGCGCAGGCGGTTCAGGCGCTCGATGGCATTCGTGCGGCCCGCCGAGTTGCGGCAGCCGGTCCAGTCGCTGCCGGCCGGCAGCACGATGATCGGCCGCTTGAAGCGTTCGACCAGGTCGCGCCGCTCCTGGTAGAGGCGGTCGCCGCAGGGCTCCGCCGCATGCTTGATGCCGGTGACGACGACAAAGGCGTTCGCCTTTTCCGTGGTGTCGGCCAGCGCCTTCTTGACGCTGGGGGCCTTGTCCTTGGTGTACTGATGGAAGGTCACCATCACGTGCGAGTGATCGAAGCGGATCATGTCGGTGATGGTCGGGCTCAGTTGGTTCAGAGAAAACATGTTCTTCTCCTAGTTGACGAATGGCTAACATGCTAGCGCGGGCGGCTCGGCGGTCACGTAGGACTGCGCCGGGTATCGTCGTCGGCGAAAGCCGCGCCATCGACAGGGTTATGTCGCGCGTTACAGCTTTCCTAAAATCAGCTTTCTTGAGGTCATTTGTACTTAAGTTCGGCCAACGCCGCCTGCCCGCGTAACTGAGCAGTTCTTAAACCTGCTTTACAAGTTGTCACCATTGTCCTACATGGAGACGGCGGTGCTGCTGATTACGAGCTTCCCGAAGCCTGCGAAGATGAGTTCACGTTCGACTGACGGCGCAAGGCCGTGCAGCCGTGTATGGATGGCGTCGTACGCTGTCGCGTGGACGCTTAGTTTCTATCTATCGGAGGAGTCGGAATGTTTGCACACAACAAGCGCCTTCAATATACGGTCCGGGTTGCCGGTCCGAATCCCGGTCTGGCAAACCTCATGCTCGAGCAGTTCGGCGGACCGCAGGGCGAGCTCGCCGCCGCGATGCGTTACTTCACCCAGGCCGTATCGGAAGACGATCCAGGCCGCAAGGACATGCTGTTCGACATCGCGACCGAGGAGCTGAGCCACCTCGAGATCATCGGCCACATCGTGGCCATGCTGAACAAGGGCGCGAAGGGCCGCCTGGCCGAGGCCGTCGACACCGAAGCCGAGATGTACCGCGCCATCACCGGTGCCGGCAACGACAGCCACATCACCCAGGTGCTGTACGGCGCCGGGACCCCGCTGACCAACTCGGCCGGCGTGCCCTGGACCGCGGCCTATATCGACTCGATCACCGAGCCGACCGCCGACCTGCGTTCCAACATCGCCGCCGAGGCGCGCGCCAAGATCGTCTACGAGCGCCTGATCGCCTGTACCGACGACCCGGGCGTGAAGGAGGCGCTGGGCTTCCTGATGACCCGCGAAGTGGCGCACCAGAAGTCCTTCGAAAAAGCGCTGTATTCGATGGAATCGAACTTCCCACCGGGGAAAATGCCGGCCGATCCGCGCTTCTCCAGCGTCTACTTCAACATGTCGCAAGGTCCGGGCGAGATGCGCGGTCCCTGGAACCAGGGCGAGAAGTGGGACTTCGTCACCGACCGCGAGAAGCAGATGGGCGTCGATGGCGGTTCCGGCGAAG
>DNCF01000036.1:5500-5918 GCA_003484545.1 Massilia sp.
GAGGTCAAGTTGCCGGCGGCCGACGTCGAGGTGCTCAAGCAGATGCAGGCGCGCACCCTGTCCGATCCTTCCAAGGATCCGACCACCGGCGCCGAGCTCGGTCTCGATCCGGCGTCGCCGAAGGGCGCCTCGGCGATCAGCAAGCCCTGATGCTCCGGATCGCCAGCGGTGAGGCGCCTTTGCCTCGCGCTGGCGTAGAATCGGCAGCACTGTGATGGCAGCACTGTGATACAGCGACGCCCCGCCCCGCGCGGGGTGTCGTGTTCCGGGCGCCACGATAAAGGATTCCTTGATGGACCCAGATTCGCACAAGTTGCGCTGGACCGACGCGCTGGCACGCGCGATCACGGTGCGGCGCGTCATCGGCCTGCTCATCTGCACGGTGGGCTGCCTGCTGCTGCTCGGCAGCCTGGCCGAG
>DNCF01000218.1:0-232 GCA_003484545.1 Massilia sp.
GCACGCCGCCATGGGCGCGCAGGTGGGCGCCGATGGCCACGTTTTCCAGCACCGTCATCTCGGGCAGCAGGTGCACGTGCTGGAAGCTGCGGCCGATGCCGAGCTTGACGATCTCGCGCGCCGGCAGCGTATCGATGCGCGCCAGCGCGTCTCCGCGGCGCAGGCGGATCTCGCCGCCGCTGGCCGGCAGCACGCCCGTCACCAGGTTGAACATGGTCGACTTGCCGGCGCC
>DNCF01000218.1:321-10708 GCA_003484545.1 Massilia sp.
GCCGGCGCCGTTCGGCCCGATCAGGCCGACGATCTCGCCGCCGTGCACCGTGAAGCTCATGTCGTTCACGGCGACCAGCCCGCCGAACTGCTTGCGCGCCTTTTCTACCACCAGCAGCGGATACCCGGGTGCCGCCTTCGCCCGCTGTGGCAGCGCCGGTGCATCTTCAGGTGCCACCGCCGCCGGCCGTTGCGGCAGGTACTGGGCGATGAAAGGCCAGAGCCCGTTGCGGGCGCGCTGCAGCAGGATCACCATCAGAATGCCGAACACGATGATCTCGAAGTTCCCGTTGGCGCCGATCAGGGCCGGCAGCCAGCTTTGCAGCTGGTCCTTCAGGATGGTGAGCACCGCCGCGCCGAGGATCGCGCCCCACAGGTAGCCGGCGCCGCCGATCACCGCCATGAACAGGTATTCGATGCCGGAATTCAGGCCGAAGGGCGACGGGTTGACCGCGCGCTGCAGGTGGGCATAGAGCCAGCCGGAGACGCAGGCCAGCAGCGCCGCCGTAACGAAAATGCGGATCTTCATGGCCGCGGTGTTCACCCCCATCGCCTCGGCCATCAGGGCGCCGCCCTTGAGGGCGCGGATCGCGCGCCCGGAACGCGAATCGAGCAGGTTGCGCAGCAGGATGACAAAGCCGAGCACCGCCAGCCAGATCATGAAGTACATGCTTTTGCCGGAACCGAGGTCGAGGCCGAACAGCGTGATCGGCGGGATGCCGGCGATGCCGTCGTACTTGCCGAGGAATTCCATGTTCCCGAACAGGTAGTACAGCGACAGGCCCCAGGCGATGGTCCCGAGCGGCAGGTAGTGGCCCGACAGGCGCAGCATGATGGCGCCGATGAACAGCGCGCAGCCGGCCGTGATCAGCAGGCCGCAGGCCAGTCCCAGCCAGGGCGACAGGCCGTGGGCGGTGGCGAGCCAGGCGGTGGCGTAGGCGCCGAGGCCGACGAAGGCCGCCTGGCCGAACGAGGTCAGGCCGCCGACCCCGGTCAGCAGTACCAGGCCGAGGGCGACGATCGCATACAGGCCGATGTAGTTGCCGAGGGTGATCCAATACGGCGGCAGCGGCAGCAGGCCGAAGGCCAGCGCGGCCAGTCCGAATATGAGCAGCGAACGGCGCGTCATGCTTCTTCCTCCTCGACCTGCGGATGAACGATCGAGCGCCACAGCAGCACCGGAATGATCAGGGTGAACACGATGACCTCCTTCAGCGCGCTGGCGTAGAAGGAGGAATAGGCTTCCAGCAGCCCGACCAGCAGCGCGCCGCCGGCGGCCAGCGGATAGCTCGCCAGCCCGCCGATGATGGCGCCGACGAAGCCTTTCAGCCCCATCAGGAAGCCGCTGTCGTAGTAGATCGTGGTGATCGGCGCGATCAGGACGCCGCACAGGGTGCCGATGATCGAGGCCAGCAGGAAGGCCAGGCGCCCTGCCTGGACCGTGCCGATGCCGACCAGGCGCGCGCCGCGCCGGTTGACGGCGGTGGCGCGCAGCGCCTTGCCCGACAGGGTGCGGTCGAAATACAGGTAAAGCGCGCCGATCAGGAGCAGCGCCGCCGCGATCACGACCACGCTCTGGCCCGAGATCGTCACCGTGCCGATATTGAACACCTCCGTCCAGAACGGCGTGGTGCGCGAGCCCTCGGCGCCGAACAGCACCAGGCCGATGCCGAGCATGACCAGGTGCACGGCGACCGCCACGATCAGCAGCACCAGCACCGGGCTCTCGGCCAGCGGCTGGAAGGCCAGGCGGTAGATCATCGGGCCCATCGGCACCACGATGGCAAAGGCCAGCAGCAGTTGCGCCAGCATCGGCAGGGCCGCGCCGTCCACGGTCCGCGCGGTCGCGTAGACCGCCACCGGCAGCAGCACGAACTTGAGAAAGGATGCCGCCAGCGCACGGCCGGGCGCATGCTGGCCGGCCGGGCTGCGCACGGTGACGAAGGCCTCCTGCGCGAAGCTGGCGACGCCCAGGATCACCAGCAGGGTGGCGCTTTGCGGGAAGTGGCCGGCCTGGAAGGCCGCCATGGTCAGGGCGCCGAAGGCGACGAACTCGCCCAGCGGAATGAAGATCACGCGGGTGATCGAGAACACCAGCACCAGTGCCAGGGCCAGCAGCACGTACACCGCGCCGCTGGCGATGCCGTCCTGGGTCAGGATGGCGAAGATAGATAAATCCATACCGCTGCCGATGGGCGCGACGGCTCCCCGCGGCACCGCCTGATACTGAGCGTACGGCGCCGTGGGCCGGCCACGCCCGCGTGGCCCTCCTCTCTCCAATCGTTGTTATGGGCGGCACTCCAGGAATGGACCCGGCGCCGCCCGCTTATGCGTAGATGATATTCGAAAAACATTGAAAATCGACATTTTTTCCTGCCGAGCGGCCTATACTATGGCGTGTTCCCGCCTCGTTCGTCTTCGCTGGAATGGTTGGCGGCACCCACTTCAAAACAACAAAGGAGACTGGCAATGACCGCAGCACCCCGTTTTCCTCTCGTCCGCAAGCGCGTCCTCGCGCTCGCCGCCCTCGCCACGCTGGCCGCCGCCAACGTCCACGCGCAGATCAAGGTCGGCGTCTCGATCTCGACCACCGGCCCGGCCGCCTCGCTCGGCATCCCGGAAAAGAACACCGTCTCGCTGTTCCCGGCCGAGATCGCCGGCCAGAAGGTGCAGTACATCGTGCTCGACGACGCCTCCGACGCGACCCAGGCCGTCAAGAACGCGCGCAAGCTGGTCTCCGAAGACAAGGTCGACCTCCTGATCGGTTCCTCGATCACGCCGACTTCGCTGGCGATGCTGGAAGTGGCGGCGGAAACCCAGACGCCGATGATTTCGATCGCCGGCGGTTCGCGCATCGTCGAACCGATGGACGCCAAGCGCCACTGGGTGTTCAAGACCACCCAGCACGACGGCCAGATGGCGGCCGCCATCACCCAGCACATGGCGAACAACGGCGTCAAGACCATGGGCTTCATCAGCTTCAGCGACGCCTACGGCGATGGCTGGTGGACCGAGGCGCAGAAAATGGCGGACATGCGCAAGATCAAGGTCGTGGCCAACGAGCGCTTCGCCCGCACCGACACCTCGGTCACCGGCCAGGTGCTGAAACTGGTCTCGGCCAACCCGGACGCGATCCTGATCGCCGCTTCCGGCACCCCGGCCGCCCTGCCGCAGAAGGCCCTGCGCGAGCGCGGCTACCGCGGCAAGATCTACCAGACCCACGGCGTGGCCAACAGCGACTTCCTGCGCGTCTGCGGCGCCGACTGCGAAGGCACCTTCATCCCGGCCGGCCCGATGCTGGTCGCCGCCCAGCTGCCCGACGCCAACCCGGTGAAGAAATCGGCGCTGGCCTACGTGAACAAATACACCGGCGCCTACAACAAGGACAGCCTGTCGACCTTCGGCGGCCACGCCTGGGATGCCGCCCTGCTGCTGCAGGAAGCGGCGAAGACCGCGGTGCCGAAGGCGAAACCGGGCACCAAGGAATTCCGCGCCGCCCTGCGCGACAGCCTGGAAGGCATCAAGAACCTGCCGGCCTCGCACGGCATCTTCAACATGACCCCGACCAACCACCAGGGCCTGGACCAGCGCTCGCAGGTGATGGTACGGATCGAGAAAGGGACGTGGAAGTACGTGCCCTGAAGGCGGAGGAAAGCGCCCGTCCGGCTGCCGGACGGGCAATTCCCGGAGGCGCGCCCTGTCTTCGGGAAGCGATGATTCGTGGGGCCGTGGCGGTGCGGCCCGTGGCGATGAGTCAGTTCTGGATCGACGCCAGCACGCCGTTCTCGAAATACAGGTAGCCGCCGTTACCGTAGACCCACTGCTCGAACACCCCGGACTTGTTCGTAGTCCGGTTCACACGCTGGGGCGTGCCCCAGGCCGATGCGCGCACCTGCTTCGGCGTCATTCCGAGCCGCACACCGCCTTTGCGCTTGATTTCCCTCAGCCTCTCCTGGTGTACGGCTTTCTCCGCTGCCTCAGCTTGCGCCAGCGCCGTGGCCAGGTTTGCCGCTAGCTTGCGGTCGCGGTCTTCCTTCGCAGCCGCCCACTGCGCTTCCTGCGCCTGCTGCGCCAGCCGTTTTTCCTCCGCCTCGCGGGCTTTGCGTTCCTGCTCCACCGCATACTGTGTAGCGAGCGCTTCCGGGTCTTCGATGAACAGGCGCGTATTCAAGAAATCCGCCGTTGCGGCCGGCGACCTGGTCAGGGCCTCGCGCTCGGCGCCCACCGGCTTGCCCGGCCTGTAGCTGCCGAAAGCCTCTTCGTCCATGAAGGCCCGGCTGCCCTCCTCGAACACGATGCGGTACGCGTACTTGGCTTCCATCGAGGCAAACGCGGGGCGCAAAGCGATGCGGTCCAGGACCTTGAAACTGGCGGTCGTGTTGGGACGCATCTCGCCGGCCAGTTCGAAGTGGCTCGCATACACCGGGTGCCGCTCCAGCCTCTGGTAGAACTTCGCTTGCATTTTCGACTCGCTGGGCTTGTACCAGAACGTGCGTCCGATCGGATACCCGTAGAACGCGCGGCGTTCCGCCGCCTCATCGGCTGCCTTCGCCGCGACCGATGCTTCCGTCGTAAAAGTAATGGCGCGCTTGGCCGATTCCGCCGCCGCGCCCTCTTGCGGCACCTGCTGCGCAACAGCAGCCACCGGAAGCATCAATGTCAACAGCGCATTTGCATACCGCATCGTTTCACCAGCCGACTTATCAAAACTGCATTGTGCGGACGGTATTGCACCTTGTCAATTCAATTTCCCTCCAGCCAGTATGAATGCCTCGATCACAAGCGGTCGCTGCAGCGGCGCCTTGTCGCAGGTGATCGGAATGCCATCTCGGTTAACCCAGCAACAAAGCGGAAAAACCTGCGTCCGACGCCGACGCGCGGCGGGGACGAGGGATGCAGCCGCCGCCGAGTGTCGTGCGCCGCCGCTTTACTCCAGCACCCGGTTGCGCGACTCCACGTCGACCAGCGCGATGGCCAGCGCGCCGAGCGCCAGGAAGCCCGCCAGCATCGCCAGCGCCAGCGTGAAGTGGGTCGCCATCACCGGCGCCACGATGGCCGGCGCGAACAGGCCGCCGAAGCGCGCCACTGCGCCTGCCGTGCCCATGCCGCTGGCGCGCAGGTCGGTCGGATAGACCTCGGGCGTGAAGGCGTACAGCGCGCCCCAGGTGCCCAGCAGCGCAAAACTCATCAGGAGGGTCGAGCCGACCACCAGCGCGGTGGCGCTGCCCAAGCTGTAGAGCATGCAGCCCAGGGCGCTGAGCAGCAGGAAGCCGATCAGCGTGGGCTTCCTGCCCCAGCGTTCCACGCCGTAGGCCGACAGCGCGAAGCCCGGCAGCTGCACCAGCGCCAGCACGATCAGGAACTCCTGGCCGCGCATGAAACCGAAGCCTTCGGCGCTCAAGCGCACCGGCAGGTAGACGAACACGCCGTAGTAGGCGATCGAGATCAGCGCCCAGGCCGCGAACAGACCGACGCTGCGGCGCCGCAGCTCGTTCGAAAACAGCGCCGACAGCCCATGCTTCACCGGGGTTTCCGGCTGCAGCGCCGGAATCGCCACCTGGCGGCCGTTGACCCGGGCCACGCGCTCGAGCACCGCGCGCGCCTGCTCCGGCATGCCGCTGCGGTTCAGGTACATGGGCGACTCGGGAATCGACAGGCGCAGCACCACGCCCACCAGGGCCGGGATCCCGGTCACCAGGAAGATCACGCGCCAGGCATCCTCGCCCCAGCGCAGCGCGACCAGGGCCAGCACCGCCAGCAGGATGGTGCCGACCGCCCAGAAGGATTCGAGCAGCACCAGCCAGCGCCCGCGCCGGTCGCTCGGCAGGAATTCGGCCATCATCGTGTAGTCGACCGGCAGCGTGCCGCCCACGCCGATGCCGGTCAGGAAGCGCAGCACCAGCAGCCAGGTGAAATCCGGGGCGAAGGCAGACGCCACCCCGAAGCAGGCGTCGACCAGCACCGCCGCCATCAGCACCGGCCGGCGCCCGATCCGGTCGGCCAGGCGGCCGAAGCCGAAGGCGCCGAGCAGCATGCCCACGAAGAACACGGTCCCGGTCTCGAGCGCCTGCGGCATGGCGATGCCGAAAGTCTTCGCGATCGAGGGCGCGGTGAAGCCGATCGACAGCACCTGCATGGCGTCTGCCATCCAGACCAGGCCGAAGATCATGAACAGGCGATACTGGAACCTGCCGACACCTGCCGTCTGGATCCCCTGCTCCACGGTCATGCTCGATGTCGACATCCTGTTTCCCCCACCTGTGCGGTCCTTGAATTCCGGCAATTTTACCCCTTCCCGCCAGCGCTGCGGGGCCACCGGGTAACGCCGAGTGTGCAGAACATCGGCGGTGCGGACTGTGCAATGGGAGACATAGCGCCGAAAAAACTCCCGCCCTTCGGCGTCCGAGCGCCGGCCACCGCTTGACAGCAGCGATTACGAGTGTAATCATCCATGCTGATTACAACTGTAAACGGAGCACCCATGCCGACCACTCCTGAAACACACGTCAGCGACGCCGAGTCGCACGTCATGGAGGTGCTGTGGCGCGCGCCCGGCCCGGTCGTGGCCGAGCAGGTCGTGGTTGCTTTATCCGAGAGCCAGCACTGGCAAAGCGCCACCGTCAAGACCCTGCTCAACCGCCTGCTCAAAAAAGGCGCGATCGCGGCGACGAAGGACGGACGGCGCTTCCTCTACCATGCGGTGCTGCAGCGCGAGGCCTGGCTGGCGCGCGAAAGCGAAAGCCTGGTGCAGCGCCTGTTCGGCGGGCGCGTCGCGCCGCTGGTGGCGCATTTCGGCAGCAGGCGCAAGCTGTCGGCGGCGGACATCCAGGAACTGCGCCAGCTGATCGAGCAATACGAGGCTCGCCAGTAATCACGCCCCCGCGCGCCGACAGCCCTCAAGCTGCCGGCGCCTCCTGCGGCCCGGAGCTCGGCCCTGCGGTGACCGGCCGCCCGTCCTCCCACGCCAGCCGGTCGATGCACATGCGCCGCGCGGTCTGGGCCGTGTCCCAGGCGTGATACACGATCCAGGTCTGGCTGCCGTCCGGCGAGGTGGTGAACGAGTTGTGCCCCGGCCCGACGATGCCGGGCCGGCTGCGCATCAGCAGCGCCTCGTGCCCGCCCTCGGGACGGCGATACGGCCGCAGCGGATGGTCGGCCACGACGTAGCTGACGCCGTAATTCTCGCGCTCCCAGGCGCCGCCGCTGTAGAAGCAATAGACGCGGCCGTCGTGCAGCTGCACCGCGGCGCCCTCCACCGTGTGCCAGTCGTAGACGCTGCCGTACATGCTGCGCCCCTTGCGGAAGATGTGCCAGTCCTGGTGCGGCCGCACCACGACCTGCGGCTGGCCGGCCAGGGTCGTCATGTCGAGCAGGCGGTCGACCACGATGCCGGTGCCGACCCGGTGGTCGTCCTCGATGTCGAGGAAGTCGACGCAATAGAACAGGTACCACTGGCCGTCGCTATGCCGGTAGGGATGGGCGTCGATCGAGAACGGCTGGTCCGGCGCCAGGATCTTGCCGGTGTCTACGAAAGGGCCGGCCGGGTCGTCGGCGACGGCCACGCGCAGCTTCTGGTCGGTACCCTCGGCGGCCGAGCCCGACGAGTAGTACATGTAGAAGCGGCCCGCGTGGAAGGCCACTTCCGGCGCCCAGTAGTGCAAGGCGCCGGTCGGTTCCAGCGCGTGGCCGAGCGGCTCCCACGCGACCAGGTCAGACGAGCGCAGTACGGGAACCTGGCGGCCGTCCGCGCCGCCGGGGCCCGTGCCGTAGGCGTAGTAGACACCCTCGTGCTTCAACACGAAGGGGTCGGCGAAGGTGTCCGGATAGACCGGATTCTGGTAGGTGCGCTGCAATCGCTTCTCCTTGAGCAGGATCCTCGCTTCTACATCTTGTAGCGCAGGCTCAGTGCGTACGTGGTCGGGTTATAGCGGATGTCGCGCGGCTGGTATGGCCCGAGCGAACTCTCGAACTTCGCCTTGGTGAGGTTGATCGCGTCGAAGTGCAGCGACACGTTCGGCGTCACCTCATAGCCGATGCTCAGGTCGACGAAGGTGGTCGCCTTGACCACGCGGTCCTGGGCGAAGGGCGGCTCGGCGATCTGTTCGACGTAGTCGCCGCGCCGGGTGGCGGCCAGGCGGCCGGTAATGCCGTTGCCCTCGTAGAGCAGCGCGAGGTTGTAGTTCTGCTTGGCCACGCCGATCAGGGCGGTTTTCTCGTAGACGTCGCTGCCGAAGCTCGTCCTGGTCTCGTTGTCGCCGTCGATCCAGGTGTAGTTGGCCTGGACGCCGAAATCGCTCCAGATACCGGGCAGGAAGTCGAAGAACTTCTGGATGCCGAATTCCGCGCCGCGCAGCGTGCCCTTGCCCGAGTTCTGCGGACGCGTCACGCGGTAGGTCACGCCGCCGATGTTTTCGTCCTGGGTGAAGTTTTGCAGGTAACCGTCGATATCGCGATGGAACAGCGCGACCTGGGCATAGCCGTTCTTCGCGAAATAGTATTCCAGCGTGGCGTCGATATTCTTCGAACGGGTAGGCTCCAGGTAGGGGTTGCCGGCCCCGCCGCTGCCCGGGGCGTTCACCGTCGGCGGCACCAGGGACAGCGCCGGGTTCAGCTCGCGGAAGCCCGGACGGGTCAGGGTCTTGCCGGCCGACAGGTGCGACTGCCACTGCTCGTTCCAGTTGACGACCGCCGAGATGCTCGGCAGCACATTGGTCTCGGAGGTCGACAGGCTGACGTCGCTCACCACGTCGCCGATGCGGTTCTGGCCACGCAGCGTGCGCTTGTCGCGCAGCACACGGGCGCCCGCCTCGCCGCTGACCTTGATGCCGCCGAACTCGGTTTCCCAGCGCCCCGACAGGTAGAAGGTGGCGTTGCGTTCCTTCTGGTCGAACAGGCGGGTCGGATCGTCCGGTACGCGGCCGCTCGGCTGGCCATACGCATTGCGCACCACGTCCGCGTTATCGAGCAGGAAGTCGGATGAAGGCGTGTACCAGGGCCCGCCCAGGCGGTCCAGGCCTGGCACCAGCTGCTCGAAGCCGGGGCCGAACAGGCCGATCGGGGTCGGGCGGTTGGTATTGGCAAGATCGGACGCCCGTTCGGCGCCGTGGTAGCTGGCCTTGCGCTGGGACAGGCGCACGCCCGCCAGGATGGCGCGGAAGAAGTCGCCGCCGAGGCGATAGGTGCCGTCGGCGCGCCACTGCCACTGGTTGCCGGCCTGCTCGTTCCAGTTCTGCACGAGGCCCCGCAGCACGAATTGGTTCGGGTCGCGCAGGGCGTTGGCGCTGCCTGGCGTGGTGACCGCGTTGTAGCCGCCGTGGCCGTCGGCGCCGTAGGCGTACACGCTGGAGCTGGCGCCCGGGATCTGCTGGTCGACGATGATGGTGTCGTTCTCGAACTTCGAACGGGTGTAGGCGACGTGGGTGTTGACCGTCAGCGGACCGTTCGCGTAGCGCAGTGCAAGGTTCAGGTAATTGGTGCGGGTGCGCTCATCCTGGCCCCAGGTGCTGGTCGCCGTGTACGGGTCCCAGTCATAGGCGCCGGGACCGAACTGGGCGGCGGCGGCGTCGGCCGACAGGATGGGGCAGATCGTGCCGCGCGGCGTGTTGCAGTGGCTGCCCTGCGGCGCCAGCGCCACGTTGGTGAGGCGCGGCGCCCAGGTGACGATGTCGAGGATGTAGTTGACCGCGTTGCGGCCCTGGTAGCCCATGCCCAGGTACTGGGCGCTGGCCTGCAGCTGCGGGCTGATCTTCCACTGGAAGGCGCCGTGGATGCTCTGGCGCTCGCGCTTGCCGCTGTTGTAGATGCCGCCGATGTTCGGCAGCTGGCCCAGCACTTCGCCCGGGGCCGCGACCGGCGGCACCCGGTTGTCGAGACGGGTGGCGGTGCCGTTCGGGTTCACCGAGAACACGTTCTCGGGACGGTCGACCCATTGCACCGGATAGGCCCAGTTCTCGCGAAACACGGCGACGTCGAGCAGCGCACCCATTTCGCCGACGCCGGTGTCCCAGCGGTTGCTGACCGAGAAGCCGCCGCCGGGGTTGTGCCGGTCCTCCGTCGCATCGCTGCCGTTGGTCTTCTGCATGCGGTCCTCGACGAAACCGGTGAAACTGAGGCCCTTGGCGTCGAAGGGCGAGCGCAGGCGCACGTTGACCGCGCCGGCGATGCCGCCCTCGAGCTGGTTCGGGGTAGCCGACTTGTAGACGTCGAGACCGGCGATCGACTGCACCGGCAGGTCCTCGTAGGACAGGCGGCGCGCGGCGGCGGTGAAGATCTCGTTGCCGTCGATGGTCGTGACCACGTCCGGCAGGCCGCGGATGATCACGGTGCTGGTCTGGCCGCGGTCGCGCCCGACCTGCACCCCGGCCACGCGCTGCAGGGCATCGCCGGCC
>DNCF01000406.1 GCA_003484545.1 Massilia sp.
GTGCTGCGCGCGGCGCCGGGTGCGGCGGCGCGCAGCGACGTCCCGGTGCAGCTGGTCACCACGCTGAGCGAAGTCGGCTCCCTGGAGGTGCATTGCGTGGCCGACGATGGCCAGCGCTGGCAGCTTGCCTTCGAATTGCGCGAAGCCGAAGGCAGCGAAGGCGCCGAGGCGCCCGAGGTCGAGGCCATGCCGGCCAACCTGGACGCCGCCATCGAGAAGATCGACCGCATCTTCGGCACCCGCTCGAAGCAGGTCGACCCGAAGGAAGTGCGCCAGCTGCGCGCCAGCCTGGAACACCTGCTGGGCCGGCGCGAAGCCTGGACCACGCCGCTCTTGCGGCGCCTGTTCGACGCCTTGATGGAGCGCGCCAAGGGCCGGCGCAGGTCAGCGGAACACGAACGCGCCTGGCTGAACCTGGCGGGTTACTCGCTGCGCCCCGGCTTCGGCCATCCGCTCGACGGCTGGCGCATCGAGCAGCTGTGGGTAATGTTCGAGAACGGCGTCCAGTACCACAAGGACGGCCAGGTGCGGGCCGAGTGGTGGACGCTGTGGCGCCGCGTCGCCGGCGGCCTCGACACCGAAGCCCAGCTGCGCCTGCTCGACGACTTCGCCTTCAACCTCCAGGCCGACGCCTCGGAACGCGGCAAGCGCCCGATCACCCTGGTCGACGGCAGCGAGGACGACATGTTGCGCCTGGGCGCCTCGCTCGAGCGCATCCCGTCGGCCTACAAGGCCGAGATCGGCAACTGGATGATGGAGAGAATCATGGCCATCCCAACCGCGGGCGCGAAGCTCGATGCGAAGACGGCCGCCACCTACACGCGCTACCTGTGGGCCCTGGGCCGCGTCGGCGCGCGCCAGTCCTTCCACGGCAGCGCGCACGAGGTCGCCCCTGCCGAGGTCGTGGAAGAATGGCTGGGCCAGCTGCTGCGGCTGGACTGGAAGAAGGTCGAACCGGCCGGCTTCGCCGCCGCCCACATCGCGCGCATGACGGGCGACCGCTCGCGCGACATCGCGGAACCGGTGCGCGAGCAGGTGCTGCGGCGCCTGGCGTCCATCGGCGCGCCGTCCACCTGGACAACGATGGTGCGCGAGGTGGTCGAACTGGACCAGGCGAGCGAGACGCGGATGCTGGGCGAGGCGCTGCCGCCGGGACTGAAGCTGTTGAAATAGAACGCCAAAGCTGCGCGGCGGTGCCCCCCGGCCGCGTGGTATGCATGACCGTTGGCACATGTGCCCCGCACGCCGCTTTCCTAGAATCAGGTCTCCATCAATCAAGGAAAGCACCATGGTCAAATCACTGTTTCCCCTTCTCTTCGCCACCCTGTTCGCCTGTTCGGCCCAGGCGCAGCAGGCCTACGTGGGCGCGGCCTACGGCGGCGGCACCAGCCTGACGTACCGCACCGCGCCGGGCGCCCCCACCGGCGAGGACCTGGTCCAGTTCGGCAAGCTGTATGGCGGCTATGCCTTCGACGACACCTGGGCGCTGGAAGGCGGCTTCGCATCGTACGGCAAGGCGACCTTCGACAAGGCCGAGACCGGCGCCCCCTACGACGCGACCCTGAAAACCAACCTGGTGTACGTGGCGGCGCGCGCCAGCTACCGCATCAACGATGCCTGGTCGGTATCGGGCAAGCTGGGCGCGGCGCGCCACAACCAGGAGCTGGACAAGGGCGGCGGCGACGTCAGCCGGCACCACGAGGTGCGGCCGATGTACGGGATCGGCACGGCCTATAACCTGACGCCGCGCGCCGCCCTGACGCTGGAGCTGAACGACTACGGCACGGTGCGCACCGCCGATTCGAAGCTCATCGTGCGCAAGGTCGAAGCGGGTGCGCGGTTCAGCTTCTAGGAACCGTTATCAGTAGCGGTAGACCAGCAGCACGGACGACGCCAGGCTGCCGCGCCTGGCGGTCCAGGGGCTGGCCGCGGCGCCGCCTTCCAGCCGCTTGTATTCGAGCGCGGCAGTGGCGCTGTACTTCCGGCTGAGCTCCCACTGCCAGGCTCCCCTGAGGTAGGCATCCCTCACCCCGCCGGACGCATCTTCGGCGGCGCCGAAATGGGCCTGCAGGTAGCGCCGGTCCGCCAGCCGCAGGCCGGCCGCGAGCACGAGCAGGTGGTGCGCCGCCACGCCGTTCAGGGAAGCGAGCTGCAGGTCCAGCAGGCTGCCGCCGCGGCCGCCGGCCATGCGATAAGCGAAGGTCTTGAGGCTGAGGTTATGCAGCACCCGGTATTCCCAGTAGGCGCCGACGAGCGGCTTCAGGCTGCCGCTCCCGCCGTTCGGCGACGTGCGCTCGCGCCCGGCGCTCAGCAGCGGCCCGTAGCGCAGGTGCGGCACGCTAGAGAGCTCCTTTCCCAGCCACAAACCGTTCAGGAACACGCCATTGCTCCAGCGCGCCTCGACATGCGGCCGCAGGAAGGCCGAGCGTTGCGCGCTGCCCTCGTCTTCTTCCGCGTACACCCACGCGGCGCCGACCGCGAATTCGCTCGAATGCTCGGGCATCAGGAAGGGCGAATCGGCGCCATGCGCGTCGGCAAAGCAGCCGGCGCCGGCCAGCAGCGCGGCCAGCGCGCCGATGCGGATGGACGTCAGATGCATCCCAGCTCCAGTCCGCGCAGCACGGCGCGCACGCGGTCGCGCACGCCCAGCTTGGCGAGGATGCTCGACACGTGGTTCTTGATGGTGCCTTCGCTCGGCCCCAGCGCGGCGGCGATCTCCGCATTGTTGAAGCCCGCCGCCATCAGCGCCAGGATCTCGGTTTCGCGGCCGGTCAGCGCCGTGTGCATCGGCGCCGGCGCCGACGCGCTGGCGGCGCTGCTGCGTTCATA
>DNCF01000408.1 GCA_003484545.1 Massilia sp.
GCGATCGCGCGCAGGGCGGGGCTGGGGGCCCGGGGGGCCGACCTGGCCGAGCTGGCCGCATTCGAGGACCTGGCGCCCGCCCCGGCCACGCAGGGCGGGCACGTGCCGGCGTAAAAAAACCGGCCGCGGCATTGCCGGCGGCCGGTTCGACGATCCACGCCGGCCAGCGCCGACGTGGATCGGATGTAGCAATTAGATCAGTTCGGCTTGTTCAGCAGCGAACGCGAACGTGCATAGCCGAAGTAGACGACCAGGCCCAGCACCAGCCAGATGGCGAAGGCGACCCAGGTGTGCCAGCTCAGGAAGGACATCAGCGCCAGGCAGAAGACGATGGCCAGGGCCGGCACGACCGGAACGCCCGGGCAACGGAAGGCGCGCGGCAGGTCCGGACGGGTCTTGCGCAGCACGATGACGGCGACCGATACCAGCGAGAACGCGGCCAGGGTGCCGATGTTGACCAGCTCGGCGAGCACGCCCAGCGGCACCACGGCGGCGATCAGGCCGAAGATGATGCCGACCATCCAGGTTGCGAAGTACGGGGTGCCGTATTTCGGGTGCACGGTCGAGAATTTCTTCGGCAGCAGCCCGTCGCGCGACATGGCGAACAGGATGCGGGTCTGGCCATAGGCCATCACCAGGATCACGGTGCTCATGCCCAGGATGGCTGCCAGGTCGACGAAACCGGCGACCCAGTCCTGGCCCGCGTACTGCAGCGCCAGCGAGACCGGGTGGTCGACGCCCTTGAAGTTCGGGAACGGGACGATGCCGGTCATGATGCCGGAGACTAGCACGTACAGGATGGTGCAGACGATCAGCGAGCCGATGATGCCGATCGGCAGGTCGCGGGTCGGGTTCTTGACTTCCTCGGCGGCCGAGGTCACGGCGTCGAAACCGATGAAGGCGAAGAACACCAGGGCGGCGGCGCTCATCACGCTCCCCATGCCGAATGGCATGAACGGAGTCCAGTTGTCCGGCTTGACGTAGAACACGCCGACACAGATGAACAGGAGCACGACGCCGGTCTTGATCGCCACCATGATGTTGTTGACCCGCGCCGATTCGCGCACGCCGAGCGAGAGCATGAAGGTCAGGACCATCATGATCAGGAAGGCCGGCAGGTTGAACACGGTGTTCACGCCCGGAATCGCGCCAGGCGCGGCGCGCAAGGCTTCGGGCAGCACGATGCCGATCCCCTTCAGCAACGACTGGAAATAACCGGACCAGCCCACGGCGACCGTCGAGGTGGCCAGGCCGTATTCGAGCAGCAGGTCCCAGCCGATCATCCAGGCGACGATTTCGCCCAGGGTCACATAGGAATAGGTGTAGATCGAGCCGGCCACCGGCACGCTGGAAGCGAACTCGGCATAACACAGGGCCGCGAAGCCGCAGGCGATGGCGGCGATGATGAAGGAAACCGTCAGCGCCGGGCCCGCCGTGACGGCGCCGGTGCCGGTCAGCACGAAGATACCCGTGCCGACAATCGCCCCGATACCCATCATGATCAGGTCCATCGGTCCGAGGACCTTCTTCAGTCCGCCCGCGGTGCGGTTGCCCGCCACCATGGCATCGAGGTTTTTCGTCCTAAAAATACTCACTACACATTCTCCTGTTATGCATTGTCGTCTCCCGTCGGAAGGCTGCCGGCTCGTGACCGGCCCGCCTTTCCCGCTTTCCTGCAGCCTTGCTTTTTGTATTGCCGGCCCCATCCTGGTGCGGGTGTCCTCCTCCGCCCGCGGCTTACGCCGGCGGCACCACCTGGGTCATCGCTGGATAAAAAGAAAGCGCCTGGGATGCCGCCAGGCGCCTATCGACCCACCACGTCCGCCGCCGCGTCCTTACAGGCGCGCCAAGCGGTCACATTCCGCGATAACAATAAGCCAGCACATCCGCATTATTGCTCCGTCAACCCCTGTTGAGCAAGCGCCCGCCGAACGGCATCGGCTTCCGGCTCGCCTTTTTCGATGGCTTCATAGTATTGCTTGGCCTGGGAACGGGTAATATGGGGCGGCAAAGGCGGAATGTTCGCCTCGCTGACGATATCGAGAACGAACGGTTTCCTGGCCGAGAATGCCGCATCCAGCGCCGGGCCGATCTCATCAGGCCGCTCGACGCGCACCCCGTCCAGGCCGAGCAGGCGCGCATAATCGGCATAGGCGATGTCCGGCAAGCGCTGGGAAGTCTCGAACTTCGGTTCGCCGGCCATGCCGCGCTGCTCCCAGGTCACGAAGTTCAGGTCGCGGTTGTTCAGCACCAGCACGATCAGGCGCGGATCGCTCCACGCCTGCCAGTGGCGCGCGATCGTGATCAGGCAGTTCATGCCGTTCATCTGCATCGCGCCGTCGCCCACCAGGGCCACCACCAGCCGTCCCGGATGCGCCATCTTGGCCGCGAATGCATACGGCATGGCCGAACCCATGGTCGCCAGCCCGCCCGAGAGCGAGCCCATCATGCGCGAGCGCGCCTGGATGTCGAGCGCATACCAGGCGGTGGTCGAACCCGAGTCGCCGGCCAGGATTGCGTCCTCGGGCAGGCGCTGCGACAGTTCCCGGAACGCGCGCTGGGGATTCAGTTCGGGCGTGTCCAGCATCGCCTGGCGTTCGAGCACCTGCCGGCTGTCGCGCACCTTCTGCTCGATCCGCTCGCGCCATCCGCGCTCCTGCTTGCGCTCGAGCAGCGGAATCAGCGCCCGCAGCGTCGCCCTGGCGTCGCCGACCAGATTGGTCTCCATCGGATAGCGCAGGCTGACCATCTTCGGGTCGATGTCGATCTGGACCCCGCGCGCCTGGTCTTCCTCGGGCAGGAATTCGGAATACGGAAAACTCGAGCCGACCATCAACAGGGTGTCGCACTCGTTCATCATGTCGAAGCTGGCGCGGGTGCCGATGATGCCGATAGATCCGGTCACGAAGGGCAGCTCGTCGGGCACGGTCATCTTGCCCAGCAGGGCCTTGGCGATGCCCGCGCCCAGCAACTCCGCGACCTCGACCAGTTCGGCCGCCGCCCCGTGCGCGCCGGCGCCGGCAAGGATGGCGACGCGTTGCCCCTGGTTCAGGATGTCAGCGGCCTCGCGCAGCGCGGATGGGGGCGGCACTTCGGCGAAGGACAAGGTGCCGATGCCCGACAGGACATTGCCGTGCTGGCGGGGCGGCGTCGGCACCGCCTCTTCGTCCTGCAGGTCGGCGGGCACGATGATGCAGCAGACGGTGCGCTCGCTGCGCGCGGTGCGCATGGCGCGGTCGACCAGGTGGCGGATCTGTCCGGCGGTGGTGGCCATCTGCACGAAGGCGCCGGCGACGTCCTTGAACAGGGTGACCAGGTCGACCTCCTGCTGGTAGCTGCCGCCGAGCGAGGCGCGCTTCTGCTGGCCGACGATCGCCACCACCGGCTGGTGGTCGAGCTTGGCGTCGTAGAGCCCGTTGAGCAGGTGGATGGCGCCGGGGCCCGAGGTGGCCATGCAGACCCCGACCTCGCCCGTGTACTTGGCGTGGGCGCAGGCCATGAAGGCGGCCAGTTCCTCGTGGCGGGTCTGAACGAAATCGATGCGTTCCTGGCGCCGCATCGCGGCCAGGATGCCGTTGATGCCGTCGCCGGGATA
>DNCF01000194.1:0-1826 GCA_003484545.1 Massilia sp.
GCCGTCGACGGCTTCGATCACGTCGCCGCGGCGCAGGCCGGCGCGCGCGCCGGGACCGCCGGCGACGGCCTCCTCGACCTGCGGCATGCCGATCCAGACGTCGATGCCGAGCGCGCCCATGACGTCGCCGTCGGGATCTACCGCACCAAAGGCGCTCGCCGGAATGGTGGCGGCGTACTGGCTGCCGTTCGCGCCCTTGACGTCGAAACGGGCCGCTTCGCGGTCCACGGCGAGGTGGGTGACGGCCCAGCGCAGCTCGGAGAAGGAAGCGACCCGCTCGCCGTTCACGGCCAGGATGGCATCGCCGCCGCGCAGGCCGGCGGCATACGCCGGCGTATTGGCCTCCATCGCCGCCAGGCGGGTGCTGGGCTCCTGGGTGCCGTGCATGAACAGCGCAGCGAACAGAGCAATGGCCAGCAGGAAGTTGGCGATCGGCCCGGCCGCGACGATGGCGATCCGTTTCCAGACGCTCTGGCGGGTGAACTCGCGCGCCAGCTCGGCCTCGTCCTTCGGCGCGGTCGCCGGATCGCGGGCGTCGAGCATCTGCACGTAGCCGCCCAGCGGCAGGGCCGACAGCGCCCATTCGGTCTGGTCGCGCCCGAAACGGCGCGACCAGACGACCTTGCCCATGCCGACCGAGAAGCGCAGCACCTTCACGCCGCACAGGCGCGCGACCAGGTAATGCCCGAGTTCATGGAAGATGATGAGCGGCCCCAGCGCGAGCACGAAGGCCACGGCCGTGTAAAGGAAGTTCATGATGTCGTGTTCCGCTTGGTTGCGCTTAGCTGCACTTAGTTGCGCTCAGTTGCGCTCAATTGCCCGCGATGGCGGCGACGATCTGCCGCGCCGCCGCGCGCGCACGTTCATCCTGCCCCATCACGGCCTCGATGTCATGCGCCGCGCCATGCGCGTTCTCGTCCATCACGCGGCGCACCACGCGGTCGATGTCGCGGAAACCGATGCGGCGCGCGAGGAAGGAGTCGACCGCCACCTCGTTGGCCGCGTTCAGCAGGGCCGGCGCGGTGCCGCCCGCGCGCAGGGCCTCGAAGGCGAGCGCCAGGCAGGGAAAGCGCGCGAAGTCGGGGCGGTGGAACTGCAGCGCGGCCAGCGCGGTCAGGTCGAGCTGGGCGACGCCGGAATCGATGCGTTCGGGGAAGGCCAGGGCATGGGCGATCGGGGTGCGCATGTCCGGGTTGCCGAGCTGGGCCAGGACCGAGCCGTCGACATACGACACCATCGAGTGGATCACGCTTTGCGGGTGGATCACGACCTCGATCCGGTCGGCCGGCGCGCCGAACAGCCAGTGGGCCTCGATCACTTCCAGGCCCTTGTTCATCATGGTCGCCGAGTCGACCGAGATCTTGCGGCCCATCGACCAGTTCGGATGCTTGCAGGCCTCCTCGGGCGTGACGGCTTCGAGCGTCTCGACGGCGCGGTTCAGGAACGGGCCGCCCGAGGCAGTCAGCAGGATCTTGGCGACGCCGGATTCGTCGAGCTGGCGCGCATGGCTGGCGGGGAGCGACTGGAAGATCGCATTGTGTTCGCTGTCGATCGGCAGCAGCGTGGCCTTGTGCTCGCGCACCGCGTCCATGAACAGCTGGCCGGACATGACCAGCGCTTCCTTGTTCGCCAGCAGCACCTTCTTGCCGGCGCGGGCGGCGGCCAAGGTCGGGGCCAGGCCGGCGGCGCCGACGATGGCGGCCATCACGGTATCGGTGTCGGGCGCGGCGGCGATCTCGCACAGGGCCGCTTCGCCCCAGGCGACGTCGACCGGCAGGTCGCCCAGCAGGCGCGCCAGTTCGGCGGCCGCTTCCCGCGTGCCGACC
>DNCF01000194.1:2020-5387 GCA_003484545.1 Massilia sp.
CCGCTTCCGGCGTGCCGACCACGGCGCGCGCGGGACGATATTCCCGGCACTGCGCGGCCAGTTCGGCCACGCGGCTGTGCGCGCTCAGTGCGTAGACTTCGTATTTGTCGGGGTGACGCGCGAGCACGTCGAGGGTCGAGGCGCCGATCGAGCCGGTGGCGCCCAGGATGGTGATGCGTTGCATGTAGAACTCCTTACAGCCAGGCGCCGATCAGTGCCGCCAGCGGCAATACTGGCACCAGGGCGTCGATGCGGTCGAGCACCCCGCCGTGGCCGGGCAGGAGATTGCTGCTGTCCTTCATGCCGGCGCGGCGCTTGAGCTGGGATTCGAAGAGGTCGCCGACGATGCTGGCGGCGACCATCAGGATCAGGATGGCGTACGTGGCGGCCCAGCCGAGGCTGGCCTGGACGCGCACCGGGAAGGTATTCGCCAGGGCCTGGCCGCCGAAGACGATGACCAGGGTGGCGATGACCAGCACGGCGACGCCGCCGCCGATCGCGCCCTCCCAGGACTTGCCCGGCGAAATCGACGGCGCCAGCTTGCGCTTGCCGAAGGCCTTGCCGGAGAAGTAGGCGAAGATGTCGGCGGCCCAGACGATGGCCATCACCGACAGCAGGTAGAGCGGCGAATACGAGAACAGCGCGACGATCGCCGCGAAGCAGCCGACCAGCGACACCGCGTAGACCACGCTGAGCAGGGTGTTGGCGGTGGAGTCGAGCGGCGGCAGGCCGATCTTCAGCGAAGGCGCGAAGCGCAGCGCCCACAGCAGCAGCGAGATCGCGAACCAGAAGACGGGATTGCCGGCGTTCGGGCCGAAGAAGGCCCAGGCGAAGGCGGCCGTCCAGAAGGCGGCCACGACCAGCGCCTTGCTGGAGGTCGGATTGAACAGGCGGAAGCACTCCCAGATCGCGGCGCCGAAGAAGACGGTCGCCACCACCGCGAAGGCCGTGAAATTGTTGGAATACAGGACCGGCAGCAGGACTGCCAGCAGCACGAGCGCGGTGATGATCCGGGTTTTCAGCATCAGGTATTGTTCGCCACTTGTTCGCCGGTACGCCCGAAACGGCGCTCGCGGCCTTGGTAAGACGCGATCGCCGCGTCCAGGGATTCGGCCGAGAAGTCCGGCCAGTAGGTATCGGTGAAATACAGCTCGGAATACGCCAGCTGCCACAGCAGGAAGTTCGAGATGCGTTCTTCCCCGCCGGTGCGGATGAACAGGTCGGGCTCGGGCGCATACGCCATCGCCAGGTGCGGCGCCAGCATCGCTTCCGTGAATTCGGTCGTGCCGGGGTTACTTGCCACCATCTTGCTGGTCGCCTGCATGATGTCCCAGCGTCCGCCGTAGTTGGCGCAGACCGTGACCGTGAGACGCTTGTTGCCGGCGGTCTTGCGCTCGGCGTTGGCGATCATTTCCTGCAGCTTGGCGTCGAAGCGCGACAGGTCGCCCACCACTTTCAGGCGGATGTCGTTGGCGTGCATCTTCGACACCTCGCGCTCGAGCGCGGTGACGAACAGGCGCATCAGCAGCGAGACTTCCTCGGCCGGACGGCGCCAGTTTTCCGAGGAAAACGCGAACAGGGTCAGGTACTCGACGCCGCGCAGCACGCAGGCCTCGACCACGCCGCGCACGGCCTCGACGCCCTTCACGTGCCCCGCCACGCGCGGCAGCAGGCGCTTGGTCGCCCAGCGGCCGTTGCCGTCCATGATGATCGCGATATGGCGCGGGACGGCCGGCACATCGGGTACTGCAGTCGTCGAACTCTTGAAGATCATAAATCCATTGCCATGACGTTGATACGACAAATAAAGCGAAGCGCCCGGCCGGAAGGAAAACGGCCGGGCGGAAGCCGGGTCGGGCGAAAAAACGGCCGGGCGATCGCCGGGCCGGCTGTTGCGTCCGACCGGTCCTCTCTTCGCTTAAACGGTCAGGACTTCCTTTTCCTTCTCGGCGACCAGCTTGTCGATGTCGGCGACAAACTTGTCGGTCAGCTTCTGGATCTCGTCCGAGGCGCGGCGCTCGTCGTCTTCCGACGCGGTCTTGTCCTTCACCATCTTCTTGAGCTGCTCGTTGGCGTCGCGGCGGATGTTGCGCACGGCGATCTTCGCGTCCTCGGCTTCCGACTTGCACAGCTTGACCATTTCCTTGCGGCGCTCTTCGGTCAGCGGCGGGGTCGGCACGCGGACCATGTCGCCCATCGTCGACGGGTTCAGGCCCAGGTCGGCGTCGCGGATCGCCTTTTCGATCGTGCTCAGCATCTTCTTCTCGTACGGCGTGACCCCGATGGTGCGCGCGTCGATCAGGTTCAGGTTGGCCACGCCGCTCAGCGGCGTCGGCGAACCGTAGTAGTCGACCATCACATGGTCGAGGATGCCGGTGTGGGCGCGGCCGGTGCGGACCTTGGCCAGGTCGGCCCTCAGGGTCTCGATCGACTTGGTCATGCGCTCTTGCGCGCTTTTCTTCACGTCAGCTAAGGACATGCTGCTCTCCTGTTATTCAGTATTTCAGAGTTAAATCAAACGTGTACCAGTGTACCTTCGTCTTCGCCCATGATCACGCGCTTGAGCGCGCCCGGCTTGACGATGGAAAACACCTTGATCGGCAGCTTCTGGTCGCGGCACAGGGCGAACGCGGTCGCGTCCATCACCTGCAAGTGCTTCGCGATGGCTTCGTCGAACGAGATCGACTCGTAGCGCGTCGCATGCGGATCTTTCTTCGGATCGGCAGTATATACGCCATCGACCTTGGTTGCCTTCAAAACAATCTCGGCCGAGATTTCCGAGCCGCGCAGGGCGGCGGCGGTGTCGGTGGTGAAGAAGGGGTTGCCGGTGCCGGCGGCGAACACGACGACCTTGCCCTCTTCCAGGTATTGCAGCGCCTTCGGACGCACGTAGGGCTCGACCACCTGCTCGATGCCGATGGCCGACATCACGCGCGCGGTGATGCCGACGTGGCGCATGGCGTCGGCCAGCGCCAGGGCGTTCATGACGGTGGCCAGCATGCCCATGTAGTCGGCGGTGGCGCGGTCCATGCCCTGGGCGCCGGGAGCGACGCCGCGGAAGATGTTGCCGCCGCCAATCACGACCGCCAGCTCGACGCCCAGCTTCGCCACTTCCGCCACGTCGGCCACCATGCGATCGATGGTGGCGCGGTTGATGCCGAACGGATCGTCGCCCATCAGCGCTTCGCCAGACAGTTTAAGGAGGACTCGTTGGTAGGCTGGTTTTGTCATGATGAAGCGGGCTCCTGTTGTGTTGATTCGAATTCGGTTCCGGCCGCCGGCACGTGGCTGACGGCCTCATCTGCGCAATGTACAGATGGCGGCGAAACGGGCGCGCACGGGCGGCGCCTTTGTAGGGTGGACACCT
>DNCF01000195.1 GCA_003484545.1 Massilia sp.
CCTGGTCGCGGCCGGCCTGCCGGTCGACGCCGTCCAGGTCGTGGACACGACCGACCGCGCCGCCGTCGGCACCCTCATCACCATGCCGCAGTACGTCGACGTGATCGTGCCGCGCGGCGGCAAGGGGTTGATCGCGCGCCTGATCGAGGAAGCGACGGTCCCGATGATCAAGCACCTGGACGGCATCTGCCACGTCTACATCGACGACAAGGCCGACATCGCGAAAGCGCTGCCTGTCGCCTTCAACGCCAAGTGCCACCGCTACGGCACCTGCAACACCATGGAGACCCTGCTGGTCGCGCGCGCGATCGCGCCGACCGTGCTGCCGCAGCTGGCGGCGCTGTACCGGGAAAAACAGGTCGAACTGCGCGCCGACGAGGAAGCGCGCGCGATCCTGGCCGGCTATCCGCACCTGGCCGCGGCGCTGGAAGAAGACTGGAGCACCGAATACCTGGCGCCGATCCTGGCCGTGAAGGTGGTGGCCGGCATCGACGAGGCGATGGACCACATCGAGCGCTATTCGTCGAAGCACACCGAGGCCATCGTCACCGAGGACTACAGCGCCGCGCTGCGCTTCCTGCGCGAGGTCGATTCGGCCTCCGTGATGGTGAACGCCTCGACGCGCTTCGCCGACGGCTTCGAGTACGGCCTGGGCGCCGAGATCGGCATCTCGAACGACAAGCTGCACGCGCGCGGCCCGGTCGGGCTGGAAGGGCTCACCTCCTTGAAGTACGTCGTGTTCGGCCACGGCGAAGTACGTACCTGATAACCAAGCTGACGGAACAACAACCACAAGGACCCGCATGCTCTACCTCTGGATCAAAGCCCTCCACATCGTCTTCATCGCCTCCTGGTTCGCCGGCCTGTTCTACCTGCCGCGCATCTTCGTGAACCTGGCCCAGGAAACCAACAACGTCGCCACCGCGCGCCTCCTGCTGATGGCGCGCCGCCTGTACCGCTTCACCTCGATGCTGGCGGTGCCGGCGCTGCTGCTGGGTCTTTGGCTGTGGCTGGGCTTCGGCATCAAGGGCGGCTGGCTGCACGCGAAACTGGCGCTGGTGGTGCTGACGATCGGCTACCATCACGCCTGCGGCTCGCTGCTCAAGAAATTCGAGGCGGGCGTGAACAAGCGCAGCCATACCTGGTACCGCTGGTTCAACGAAGTACCGGTGATCCTGCTGCTCCTGATCGTGATCCTGGTGGTGGTGAAGCCGTTCTGATTTTTGGCCGGCAGGTCATCCGCAGGGCGTGGTCGCGCGTTGAAGAGTTTGCGCGGCGGTGTTGCGGGTCTGCCGTTGTAGGGTGGGCTCTCGAGCCCACGCGGTCTCACCGGATGATCAGTGCCTGCGTCTCCGACAGGCACACGCAATCGACATACCAACGTGGCTGCAAGCGATCGGCGCTTGCAGCCACATTATTTTTTATTAACGGACAAAGGGTACCCCCATGACGTCATACTTTTGCCCATGCCCGCGCGGCATGGAAGCGGCGCTTGCCGAAGAACTCACTGAAATCGCCCAGCAGTACAGCCCCACGCTGAAGGTGCACAACCAGGTGCCGGGCGGCGTGCACTGCTCGGGCACGCTGGTCGATTCCTACCGCATCAACCTGCACTCGCGTATCGCCTCGCGCGTGCTGATGCGCATGGGCCAGCGCAGCTACCTGAACGAAAACGACATCTACGACCTGGTGCTCGAGCAGCCCTGGGAAGACTGGTTCGGTGTCCACCACACGATTCGGGTCGACGTCACCGCCGTCAAGTCGCCCTTGAAAAGCCTGGAATTCACGACCCTGAAGATCAAGGACGCCGTCTGCGACCGCTTCCGCGACCAGTTCGGCAAGCGCCCCTCGGTCGACACCCGCGAGCCGGACATGCGCATTGTCGGCTTCCTCGACCAGCGCAACTTCATCATCTACCTCGACACCTCGGGCGAAGCGCTGTTCAAGCGCGGCTGGCGCGAAGAGACGGGCGACGCGCCGCTGCGCGAGAACCTGGCCGCCGGCATGCTGCGCGTGTCGGGCTGGAAGCCGGGCGTGCCGCTGTTCGACCCGATGTGCGGCTCGGGCACGATCCTGATCGAGGCGGCCCAGATGGTGCAGGGCATCCCGCCGGGTGCGCGGCGCCGCTTCGCCTTCGAAAAATTCGCCGACTTCGATCGCGAAGCCTGGCAGGAGATGAAGGCCGCGATCAAGGCCAACCCGCTGCCTTCCGAACCGACCATCTTCGGCTCCGACATCTCGGGCGACATGGTGGCCATGACCCGCCATAACCTGAAAATCGCCGGCGTCCTGTTCGAGGTGCCCCTGAAGCAGATCGAGGCCCAGCACGTCTCGCCGCCCACAAGCCAGCCGGGCATCCTGCTGACCAACCCGCCGTACGGCGAGCGTATCGGCGTGCGCGGCGACTCGACCATGCCGCAGGACGAGATGGCGGTGTCCTTCTACTCGGCGCTGGGCACCACGCTCAAGCAGCGCTTCGCCGGCTGGACCGTGTTCCTGTTCACCGCCGACCTGTCGCTGCCCAAGCTCTTGCGCCTGAAGGAAGCGCGCAAGACCCCGTTCTTCAACGGCGCCCTCGAATGCCGCCTGTTCCGCTTCGACATGGTGGCGGGCTACAACCGCCGTGAGGAAGCGAAACCGCGAACGGACGCGAATCCGGACGCCAAATCCAACTAACCCATGCTGCCACCCACAGAACCCGACGAGTTACCCAAGGACCCGGTGATCCCGGTTCCGCTGCCGGAACCGCACAAGATCACGATGCTGTCGGCCGGCGGCCTGGCCACCCTGCTGGCCGGGCTGTCGATGCTGGGGCCGTTCTCGATCGACGCCTACCTGCCGGCCTTCCCGCAGATCCAGTCCACCCTGCATGCGTCGAGCATCGAGGTGCAGCAGACCCTGACCGCCTACATGCTGGCCTTTGCCGGCATGGTGCTGTGGCATGGCGCGCTGTCGGACGCCTTCGGCCGCCGCAACGTGATCCTGGTGTCGCTGGTGGTGTTCGCGATCGGCACCTTCGGCTGCGCCGCCGCATCCTCGGTCCATTACCTGTGGGTGTTCCGCATCATGCAGGGGGTGTCGGCCGGCGCCGGCGTCGTGGTCGGGCGCGCGATCATCCGCGACCTGTATTCCGACACGGCGGCGGCGCGCCTGCTGTCGATGGTGACCATGATCTTCTCGATCGCGCCGGCCATCGCGCCGGTGCTGGGCGGCTGGATCGTGATCTTCTTCGGCTGGCGCGCGATCTTCCTGGCGCTTTGCCTGTTCACGGTGGTGCTGGGCTGGGTGTGCTGGCGGCACCTGCCGGAAACCGTGCCGAAGGAGCGGCGCCAGCCCTTCAATCCGCGCTTCCTGGCGGGGAGCTACAGGGCGATCTTCGGTTCCTTCCTGTTCCACATGAAGGCCGGCATCACGGCGCTGAACTTCGCCGGGCTGTTCCTCTACATCACGGCCTCGCCCGTGATGCTGCCGCAGCAGCTGCACCTGGGCCCGTCCGGCTTCGCCTGGCTGTTCGTGCCGACCGTGAGCGGGATCTTCCTCGGCTCGATGGCGGCCAACCGGATGGCCGGCAAGAAGAGCTTTGCGAAGCAGATCTGGATCGGCTTCGGCTTCATGCTCAGTGCCGTCGCCTTCAACGTCGGCTACCACCTGTTCCTGCCGCCGGCGCTGCCCTGGACCGTGCTGCCGATGTTCTTCTTCACCTTCGGCAGCTCGATCATCGCGCCGGGCGCGACCCTGCTCGCGCTCGACCTGTTCCCGCACATCCGCGGCACGGTGGCGTCCTGCCAGTCCTTCGTATCGACCCTGCTGGGTGCGATCGTGGCGGGCCTGATCGCGCCGGCGCTGTCGCATTCGGTGCTGGCGCTGGCACTGGGGCAGGCGGGATTCGCGCTGGCGGCGCTGGCGTGCTGGGTGATCGCGCGGCAGTATCGGCGCAGGTTGGCGCGCAGCGGTCGGTGAGGCTTGGGTAATAGTCCTACGCGAGCGTCGTGGGGCTGTTGCCTGTTGCGTTTGTTGTGTGCATGATCCGCGTGGGCTCGAGAGCCCACCCTAGGGGAGAAGCCGCGGACTGCCGGCGGCAGGCTCCGTTTCCGATTTCTCCAACTCCTCCTTTCAATTGCAGCACGGAAATAAATGGATGTGAAATACATCATTCATCGGGGAAAAACTCACACTTTTAACGGAAAGTATTGTTCCCGATCAGAAATGTATATATGCTAAGATCCTTAGTTTGGCGTTGGAACAAGGGCTGAAAGTGCGCTCTGTTCCAATGATGCATAAACATCATGTTGTGGTAGCTCAGGAATGGAGCGCCACCCCGCAACTTTCAGTGGCGTCTGCGATCGAGACCATGCACCAACCAGACCAGGACATCCGACATCGCCTGCTTGTTGCCCGGCTGCCGGCGATGCCGCAGATTCTCGTCAAGCTGCTCGGGCACCTGCAGGCCGACGACCTGGGGATGGAAGAGCTGGCCGAGCTGATCGCCAAGGATGCGGGCATGACCAGCAAGCTGCTGGCGGTCGCCAACAGCTCGGCCTACCACCGCGGCAGCCGTACCGCCAACCTGGAGCAGTCGCTGGTGTCGCTCGGCACCGACATGATCAAGACCCTGGTCATCAGCGATTCGGTGTTCCAGACCTTTAACAATTTCCCCCATTCGGGCAGCACCGACCTGCGCGCGTTCTGGAAGAACTCGCTGGCCGCGGCCGTGATCGCGCGCGACGTCGCGCGCCGCATCGACTACCCGCACCTGGAAGAGGCCTACCTCGCCGGGCTGCTGCACAACGTCGGACGCCTGGCGCTGCTCGCGACCGCGCCCAAGGAATACAGCTTCAACTTCACCGCGCGCGACGACGAGGACCTGTGCGCGGTCGAGCAGCGCACGCTGCAGATCACCCACGCCGAAGCGGGCGCCTGGCTGATCGAGCGCTGGCAGCTCGATTCCTTCCTGGCCGACGCCGTGCTCTACCACCACGAGTCGAGCGAGCGCCTGGAAACGGCCCATCCCCTGATCCGCATCGTGCGCCTGGCGCACCTGATGGCCGGCCACCCGGACGATACCGAGGCGCTGCTTGACGGCGCGGCCCTGTGCGGCCTGGCGCCAGGCGACATCGACGAGATGCTGGCCGCCGCCGCGCGCCAGGTCGACCGGGCCGCCGTCCATCTCGGCATCGACTTGAAGGGAGCGGAGGATATCCCGGCTCCGCCGGCATATGCTCCGCAGGCCTATGCTCCGCCGGTCGTCGATCCGGTCCAGCAGCGCCTGTCGGAAGAGGTGCGCAACCTGGTGCTGGTGTCCGAGGTCGGCCAGACCTTCGCGCGCCAGCAGGGAGAAAGCGCGCTGCTCGAATCGATGACGCGCAGCGCGCGCATCCTGTTCGACTTCGACAACACCGTGGTCCTGCTCGAGAACCCGACCGGCCAGATGCTGGTCGGCATGCCTGGCGTGGCCACGGCGCGCATCGCCGAATTCGCGATCCCGCTGTCCAAGGGCGGCCCGATCGCCGCCGCCGCCCTGGCGCGTAAACCTGCCTACCTGCAGCGCGGCAGCGAGTCGCTCGGCCTGCCGGAAGAGCAGCTGCTGCGCATGCTCGGCACCGACAGCCTGGTCTGCCTGCCGCTGGTGGCCGGCGCCCGCTGCCTGGGCGTGCTGGTCGGCGGCGTGGCCTCGTGGCAGCTGCCGGCCTGA
>DNCF01000191.1:0-7826 GCA_003484545.1 Massilia sp.
GCTGCGCCAGCTCACCAGCGCCGAGGCGGCCGCAGCGGCCGGCCTGACCGGCAAGGGCCTGCTCGGCAACGGCGACCCGGCCCAGGTGGTCTACAGCTTCACGCTGATGGAGCGCGGCGAGAACGTCAACTACCTGCGCGTGCAGACTGATAACTACGACCAGCCGCTCGACATCAACGAGCAGGCCAAGCTCGACCTCGGCTCCACCGCCAAGCTGCGCACGCTGGTGACCTACCTCGACATCGTCGACCAGCTGCACCGCCGCTACGAAGCGATGGACCCGAAGGCGCTGCGCGAGACGCGCATCGACCCGAAGGACCGCATGAGCCAGTGGGCGGTCGACTACTTCCTGGCGCTGCCGGCCAATGGCGACCGCGGGTTGAAGCCGATGCTGGCCGCGGCGATGGAGCGCAAGTACTCGGCCAACCCGGGCGAAGGTTTCTTCACCGGCGGCGGCCTGCATTACTTCGGCAACTTCAGCAAGCTCGACAACAGCAAGATCATGACCGTGCAGGAGGCCCTGCAGCAGTCCACGAACCTGGTGTTCGTGCGCATGATGCGCGACATCGTGCGCTACTACATGTTCCAGCTGCCCGGCTCCTCGGCGCAGCTGCTGGCCGACGCCAACGATCCGCGCCGCGCCCAGTACCTGGCGCGCTTCGCCGACAACGAAGGCAAGGTCTTCCTCGCCAAGTTCTGGAACAAGTACAAGGGCAAGACGCCGGACGAGGCCGAAGCGCTGCTGTTCACCGGCGTGCGACCGCTCGCGTCGAAACTGGCCGCCGCGCACCGCACCATCGCCCCGAACGCGACGCTGCAGCAGTTCGGCGCCTTCATTAACGATACGCTGCCGAGCAACGAGGTCGACCAGGAGCGCATCGAGAAGATGTACGAGCAGTACGCGCCGCAGAACATGTCGCTGGCCGACCGCGGCTACGTGGCCTCGGTGCACCCGCTCGAACTCTGGCTGGTCGGCTACCTGCGCAACCATCCGAAGGCCGGCTGGAGCGAGGTGGTGGGCGCCAGCACCAGGGAGCGCCAGGAAGTCTATGCCTGGCTGTTCAAGACCAGCCGCAAGAACGCTCAGGACAAGCGCATCGCCGGCCTGATCGAAGTCGAGGCCTTCCTCAAGATCCACGCCCAGTGGAAGAAGATGGGCTATCCGTTCGATTCGCTGGTGCCGTCCTACGCGACCACGCTCGGCGCCTCGGCCGACCGCCCGGCCGCGCTGGCCGAGCTGATGGGCATCATCATCAACGGCGGCGTTCGCAAACCCGTCGAGCGCATCGATTCGCTGCACTTCGCCAAGGGCACGCCCTACGAGACGCGCGTCGTGCGCGCGCCGAAGGTCGAGCACGAGGTGGTGCTGGCGCCGGAGGTGGCGCGCGCCGTCGCCGACGCGATCCGCGGCGTGGTCTCGAACGGCACCGCCAAGCGCGTCAAGACCGCCTTCGCCACCCATGACGGCAGCGTGATCGCCCTGGGCGGCAAGACCGGCACCGGCGACCAGCGCTTCGACGTGTATGCGCGCGGCGGCCGCCTGATCGAATCGCGCTACGTGAACCGCTCGGCAACGTTCGTCTTCAACATCGGCGAGCGCTTCTTCGGCTCCATGACCGCCTACGTGCACGGGCCGCAATCCGAGCACTACGACTTCACCAGCGCGCTGCCGGTGCAGTTGCTCGTGACGCTGGCGCCGAGCCTGATGCCGATGATCGATCCGCCGCCGGGCAGCGTGGCCGCACAGCGCCAGTGCGTGCGTTGAAGGGTGGAGTAAAAGCCGGTGAACGCGCGCGCCGGGCCAGCCGGCGCGCGGTTTCCACCATCCGCGGCTTTTCCCTGATCTCCCTGCGCGACCTGCTGGTCGCATCCGGCCCGACCATCGTCCTGGTGGCGGTGGCCTGCTTCATCGCGTACCTGGTGGTCGACCCGGCGCCGCCGCGCCAGGTGCGCCTGGCCACCGGCCAGGAAAACAGCGCCTACGAAACCTTCGGCCAGCAGTACGCGAAAGAGCTCAAGCGCGACGACATCGTGGTCGGCGTGCAGCGCTCGCTCGGCTCGAAAGAAAACCTGGAACGCCTGCAGCGCGGCGAAGCCGACATCGCCTTCGTGCAGAGCGGCTCGACCAGCGAGGAACAGGTGGCGCAGGGCGAACTGGTGTCGCTCGGCAGCCTGTTCACCGAACCGGTCTGGCTGTTCCTGCGCGAGAACGTCAAGGCGAAGAGCCTGACTGGCCTGCGCGGCCTGCGCATCAACCTCGGCCCCGAGGGCACGGGCGTGCCGAACCTGTTCCGCCAGGTGCTGGCCGTGAACGGCATCGAGCCGGCGGAGCTGACGCTCGGCGCGCTCGAGAACACGCCGGCGACCGTGGAGCTGCTGGCCGGGCGCATCGACGGCCTGGTGTTCAGCTCGGCGCCGGAAGCGCCGCTGATCCAGATGCTGCTGCAGACGCCCGGCATCCGCCTGTTCAACTTCGACCAGGCCGAAGCCTATACGCGGCGCCTGCCGTTCCTGACCCACGTGGTGCTGCCGCGCGGGATCGTCGACCTCGGACGCGACATCCCGGCCCAGGATTACCACCTGATCGCCCCCACCGCCACATTGGTTGCACGCGAGGACCTGCATCCGGCCCTGATCGACCTGTTCGTGAAGGCGGCCGGCAAGATCCATGGCGGGGCAGGGTGGTTCCAGCAGCAGGGCCAGTTCCCGTCGCCGAAGTACACCGAGATCCCGGTCGCGCCCGAGGCGGCCAAGTACTACCGCGACGGCCCGCCGCTGCTGCAGCGCTACATGAGCTTCTGGCTGGCCAACCTGTTCGACCGCCTGTGGGTCGTGGTGGTGGCGCTGGCCGCGCTGGTGATTCCGCTGTCGAAGATCGTGCCGCCGCTGTACGTGTGGCGGGTGCGCTCGCGCGTCTACCGCTGGTACGGAGAACTGCGCGCGGTCGAGCAGGCGGTCGAGAACGTGCCCGAGGACCAAAGGCGCTTCGTGCGCGAGGACCTGGTGCACCGCCTGGACGACATCGAGACCCGCGTGAACCACATCTCGATCCCGCTGGCCTATGCGGACGAGCTGTACCGGCTGCGCAGCCACATCGCGTTCGTGCGCGAACGGGTGCGCACCACGCTCGATGGCGAGGGCGACGGCGGCGTGCCCGCCGCATCACTTGGCTGAGTAACTTGCCAGAGTAACAGCGCGGTGGCGAAACGGATTACACTGGCGGGCTTTGAACCGTCCGCAAAGGCCGCCATGATCCGCAGTCCGCTTTCCGTCCTTTCCCTCGGCCTGATGCTGGCCTTCGGGCTCGCCGCACCTGTATCCCACGCAGCTGGAGATGCGGACGCGCCTGCCGCCAAGCGCAGCCTGCAGGGCAGCTACACGAAGTACGAGTACCGCATCCCGATGCGCGACGGGATCAAGCTGTTCACAGTGGTCTACGTGCCGAAGGACAGCTCGCGCAGCTATCCCTTCCTGATGCAGCGCACTCCCTACAGCGCCGGCGTCCACGCCCAGGACGCGACGCGCTACGGCGTCGACTGGTATCCGGAAGCGATCGGCCCTTCGCGCGAATTCATGGACAGCGGCTATATCTTCGTGAAGCAGGATGTGCGCGGGCGCTACATGTCGGAAGGGAAATGGCAGGAGATGACACCGCATGTGAACCCTCAGCGCGCGCCGGGCGAAGGCGTCGAGAGCGAGGACATGCACGACACCGTCGCCTGGCTGCTGAAAAACGTCCCGAACAACAACGGCAAAGTCGGTATCTACGGCATCAGCTACCCCGGCTTCTACACGGCGGCCAGCATCATCGATTCGCACCCGGCGATCAAGGCCGCGTCGCCGCAGGCGCCGGTCACCGACCTCTACATGGGCGACGACTCCTACCATGGCGGCGCCTTCATGCTGGCCGCGAACTTCGACTTCTACGCCTCCTTTACTGAAGCGGCCAACCCGGCGCCGCCCTCGAAGAGCGAAGCCGAATTCGACTACGGCACGACCGACGGTTACGATTTCTTCCTGAAGCACCTGACGCTGTCGAACATCGCCGCCACCATGAGCCCGGCGCAGCGCGGTTATTTCATGCCGAACATCGAGCACGACACTTATGACCAGTTCTGGCAGTCGCGCGCGATCGCGCCGCACCTGAAGAACGTCAAGGCGGCGGTGCTGACGGTGGGCGGCTGGTTCGATGCGGAAGACCTGGAAGGCCCCTTCATCACCTACCGCGCCATCGAAAAGCAGAATCCCGGCATCGAGAACCGCCTGGTGATCGGGCCCTGGGTGCATGGCGGCTGGGCTCGCGGCGACGGCGCGCGCCTGGGCCACGTGAGCTTCGACAGCAAGACGGGCGACTACTACCGCAGGCAGATCGAATTCCCCTTTTTCGAACAGCACCTGAAGGGCGTGAAGCCGGCGCGTACGCTACCCGAGGTGACGGCCTTCGAGACCGGCTCCAACGTCTGGCGCCAGTACACCGCGTGGCCGCCGGTCCAGGCCAGGGCACGCACGCTCTATTTCGGCGCGAACGGCAAGCTGGACTGGAAAGCGCCCGCGGCCGCGGGGGCAGGCTATGACGAATACGTCGCCGACCCGCGCAAGCCCGTGCCGTTTATCGGCTACCCGGCCACCGGCGTCCCGCGCGAATACATGGTGTCGGACCAGCGCTTCGCCGCCAAGCGCCCCGACGTGCTGGTCTACCAGAGCGAGGTGCTGGAAGAAGACGTGACGATCGCCGGCCCGGTGGTGCCGAAACTGTTCGTCTCGACCACCGGCACCGACGCCGATTGGGTGGTGAAGCTGATCGACGTGTACCCGTCGGACTATCCGCAGCCCGAAAGCGAGCGCCGCGGCAGCGACGTGGCGGCGCCCGCGCTGGCGCTGGGCGGCTACCAGCAGCTGGTGCGCGGCAATCCCCTGCGCGGAAAGTTCCGCCATTCCTTCGAACGGCCCGAAGCTTTCGTGCCCGGGAAGATGGAAGCGCTCAGCTACGAGCTGGGCCAGGTCAACCACACCTTCCGCCGCGGCCACCGCATCATGGTGCAGGTGCAGAGTTCCTGGTTCCCGCTGGTCGACCTGAACCCGCAGACCTTCGTGCGCATTCCGAGCGCGAAACCGGAAGACTTCGTGAAGGCGACCCAGCGCGTCTACCGCGCGCCGGACGCAGCCTCGGGTGTGCAGGTGATGGTGATGCCGTAAGGGGCACGCTGGCACGGTGACCGGTAGGGTGGGGTCATTGAGGCACCGGCCTCAATGACGAACGTGCCCACGCGTGAAGCCGGCGTCGTGTCGGCGTCTACAGCGCGCTGCGTCTGTGCATGGTTCACGCGTGGGCACAGGGGCGCCCACCCTACGATATCAAGCGGCGCCGCTGTTTCGCCAGCACCCGGTCAAGCATGTGCGACCAGAATCACGCCCCGATCCAGGGCAGCCCGGCCTTGCACCAGCCGCCGACCGTCTTGCGATGGCCCTCCTGGTCGCGGTCGCCCTCGAAGCCTTCCAGGATGTCGAAGGCATTCGCATAGCCCAGCTCGGTCGCGACGCGGGCGCCGTGGCGCGAGCGCACGCCCGAGCGGCACAGGAACAGCAGCACCTCGTCCTTGTCGGCGACCTGTTCCAGTTGCGGACCGAACTGGGGATTCGGCTGGCCGCCGGGGTAAGTGACCCATTGCACCGCGACGTGCTGGCTGTCGGGAATCGCGACGCGGCCGACCCAGTCGCGCTCGGCGTTGGTGCGCACGTCGACGATCTTGACCTTGGGATCGCCTTGTACCAGTGCGAATGCTTCCTGCGGGGTAACGGCGCCGGCATAGGGCTGGCCTGCCGCGCGGCTGCGGGCGGCGTCGAGAATGGTGTCGGTCGTGCTCATGTGAGTTCCTTGTCGAAATAGCTTCGCACCAGTATCAGGCAAACTTGCCGAGTCGGTGCGATGCGCATCAAAATGGTGCGCCTCGTGGTGCGTGCACCATATTGGTGCAATGCTTGCGTTGGGCTGCACCATTGTGCAAAGCCGTATCGCCAAGGATTTTATGGTTAAACTCACGGGTTTCCAAAGAACGATTGCGCATTTGTTCATGACGGACTGCTGGCATGGTTCCTGCATATGTTTCGCTTGAGTATGTCGCTCGTTGGCTGGACTGGTCCCAGAGACCTCGCCGCCTGTCGGCACCACCCTTTTCATTCAGGAGAAACGCATGGCAAAGACCGCAGCAGATGTGATGCAGATGGTGAAGGATAACGAAGTCAAGTTCGTTGATTTCCGTTTCGCGGATACCCGTGGCAAGGAACAGCACGTCACCGTCCCTGTGTCGCACTTCGACCTGGACAAGTTCGAGTCGGGCCACGCTTTCGACGGCTCGTCGATCGCCGGCTGGAAGGGCATCGAAGCATCGGACATGCTCCTGATGCCGGACCCGAACACCGCCAACATCGATCCGTTCATGGAAGAAACCACCCTGTTCATGCAGTGCGACGTGATCGAACCGTCGGACGGCAAGGGCTACGACCGCGACCCGCGCTCGATCGCCAAGCGCGCCGAAGCCTACCTGAAGTCCTCGGGCGTGGGCGACACCGCCTTCTTCGGCCCGGAGCCGGAATTCTTCATCTTCGACTCGATCCGCTGGAAGAGCGACATGTCGGGCTGCTTCGTGAAGATCGAATCGGAAGAAGCTTCCTGGTCGACCGACAAGGAAATCGAAGGCGGCAACAGCGGCCACCGTCCGACCGTCAAGGGCGGCTATTTCCCGGTCCCGCCGGTCGACAGCTTCCAGGACATGCGCTCGGAAATGTGCCTGATCCTCGAATCGCTCGGCATCCCGGTCGAAGTGCACCACCATGAAGTGGCCGGCGCCGGCCAGAACGAAATCGGCACCCGCTTCTCGACCCTGGTCGAGCGCGCCGACTGGACCCAGAACATGAAGTACGTGATCTGGAACGTCGCCCACAGCTACGGCAAGACCGCGACCTTCATGCCGAAGCCGATGAACGGCGACAACGGCTCGGGCATGCACGTGCACCAGTCGATCTGGAAGGACGGCAAGAACCTGTTCGCCGGCGACGGCTATGCCGGCCTGTCGGAAACGGCCCTGTACTACATCGGCGGCATCATCAAGCACGCCAAGGCCCTGAACGCGATCACCAACCCGGGCACCAACTCGTACAAGCGCCTGGTGCCGGGCTACGAAGCCCCGGTCAAGCTGGCCTACTCGGCCCGCAACCGTTCGGCCTCGATCCGCATCCCGCACGTGGCGAACCCGAAGGGCCGCCGCATCGAGGTGCGCTTCCCGGACCCGCTGGCCAACGTCTACCTGTGCTTCGCCGCGCTGCTGATGGCCGGCCTGGACGGCATCCAGAACAAGATCCACCCGGGCGAAGCCGCGACCAAGGACCTATACCACCTGCCGCCGGAAGAGGACAAGCTGATCCCGACGGTCTGCGCTTCGCTGGAAGAAGCCCTGGAAGCCCTGGACAAGGACCGCGAGTTCCTGACCCGCGGCGGCGTGTTCAGCGACGCCATGATCGACGCCTACATCGACCTCAAGATGCAGGAAGTGCAGCGCATGCGCATGACGCCGCACCCGATCGAATTCGACATGTACTACTCGTCGTAATCGAGACGGCAAGAGCGTTGCGCTACAGCATCAAAAGCTGTAAGGCAATGTAACTTGTAGACAAAACGCGGGGCGAGCCGAAGGCTTTCCCCGCGTTTCTCTTTTTAATACGGTATAGTCGGCTCGACTTCCACTCGCACGCATGCGCGTGCAGCTTCCAACGATGCGAATGACAAGCAGTGTGACCCGGCATGGTGTCCAGCTGGCGCTGGCGGCCGG
>DNCF01000191.1:8033-8237 GCA_003484545.1 Massilia sp.
CCAGCTGGCGCTGGCGGCCGGATTGATGTGGGCCGGCGCGGCCGGAGCCCAGACCACCGTTTACAAGTGCGTCGACGCCCAGGGCCGCGTCGAGTTCACCGACACGAACAAACGCGGCTGCAAGGCGCTCGATTTGCCGGGTTACATCCCGGCCCCGCCACAGCGCAGCGCGCCACCCCCCGCCGTCCGCCAGGGCAGCCCGGC
>DNCF01000193.1:0-324 GCA_003484545.1 Massilia sp.
CTACACGACGCTCTTGCGTTCTTCTCACTTGCCGGCCGCCAGGTAAGCGCTGATGGCCATGCCCACGTCGGTCGTGTTGGCGGTGCCGCCCAGGTCCGGCGTGCGCGGGCCATCCGTCAGGCAGGTTTCGATCGCCTGCACGATCGCGTCGTGGGCGGCCGTGTATCCCAGGAACTCGAACATCATCGCCGCCGACCAGATCATCGCGATCGGGTTGGCGATGTTCTTGCCGTAGATGTCGGGCGCGGAACCGTGGACCGGCTCGAACAGCGAGGGGAAGGTCCGCTCCGGATTCAGGTTGGCCGAGGGCGCGATGCCGATGGT
>DNCF01000193.1:474-3748 GCA_003484545.1 Massilia sp.
TCGGACAGGATGTCGCCGAACAGGTTCGAGGCGACCACCACGTCGAAGCGCTCGGGCGAGAGCACGAAGCGGGCGGCGAGGATGTCGACGTGGTACTTGTCCCACTTGACGTCGCCGTACTGCTCGCCCATGGCGGCGACGCGTTCGTCCCAGTAGGGCATCGAGATCGCGATGCCGTTCGACTTGGTGGCCGCGGTCAGGTGCTTCTTCGGGCGGCGCCGGGCCAGCTCGAAGGCGTACTTCAGGATGCGGTCGGTGCCGTGGCGGCTGAACACGGCTTCCTGCAGGACGATCTCGCGCTCGGTGCCCTCGAACATGCGCCCGCCGACCGAGGAGTACTCGCCTTCCGTGTTTTCGCGCACCACGTAGAAGTCGATGTCGCCCGGCTTCTTGTTCGCCAGCGGACAAGGCACGCCCGGCATCAGGCGTACCGGACGCAGGTTGACGTACTGGTCGAACTCGCGGCGGAACTTCAGCAGCGAGCCCCACAGCGAGATATGGTCGGGCACGGTGTCGGGCCAGCCGACGGCGCCGAAATAGATCGCCTCGAAGCCGTCGAGCTGCTGCTTCCAGTCGTCGGGCATCATCTTGCCGTGCTTTGCGTAGTAGTCGCAGTCGGCCCATTCGAAGGTCGTGATATCGAGGGCGATGTCGAAGCGGCTGGCCGCCGCGCGCAGGGCGCGCAAGCCTTCGGGCATGACTTCCTTGCCGATGCCGTCGCCGGCGATGACCGCGATTTTATGGGTTTTCATGGAACTTCCTTTCGAGTGGGGTATGCAATGGCGTCAGCATAAACGGATACGCCGTGTTTATAATCAGCGTTATCGTGAACTGTAGGAACACGTTTTGTGAATAATCCTTTGGAGAACGAAGACCTGCGCGTCTTCGTCACCGTCGTCCGCAAGCGCAGCTTCGTCGCTGCCGCCGAGGAGCTCGGCATGTCGCCCGCCTATGTCAGCAAGCGCATCGGCGTGCTCGAGGGCGTGCTCGGCGTGCGCCTGTTCCAGCGTACCACGCGCCGCATCGCCATCACCGACGACGGCGAGCAGGTCTACGTGCGCGCCCAGACCATCCTCGACAACCTCGACGACCTGGTCGACGAAGTCTCGGAGCGGCGCCGCGCGCCGAGCGGGCGGGTACGCATCTGCAGCAGCTTCGGCTTCGGGCGCAAGCTGGTGGCGCCGGCGATCGCCAGGCTGGTCGCCGCCCATCCCGGCCTGCAGATCCGTTTCGAGGTGTTCGACCGGCTGGTCGATCCGGTCGCCGAAGGCTTCGACCTCGACGTGCGCGTGGGCGACGAGATCGCGCCGCACCTGATCGCGCGCCGGCTGATGGACAACCGCCGCATCCTGTGCGCGGCGCCCGCCTATCTCGCCCGGCACGGCGCGCCGAAGAGCCTGCAGGACCTGAGCGGCCACCAGTGCCTGCCGATCAAGGAGCGCGACCACCCGTTCGGCGTCTGGCGCCTGCGCGGCAGGAATGGCGAGGAAGTCGTGAAGGTGTCGGGCGCGCTGTCGACCAACCACGGCGAGATCGCCCTGCGCTGGGCGCTCGACGGCGCCGGCATCGTGCTGCGCTCGCGCTGGGACGCCCAGCCCTACCTCGACAGCGGCAAGTTGGTTGCCGTGCTGCCGGACTATACGCAGGAAGCGAACGTGTGGGCCGTGTACCCGCAGCGCCTGGCCGGCTCGGCCAAGCTGCGGGTGTGCGTGGAATTCCTGGCGCAGCAATTGGGGGCGCAAGAATCGCCTTAGAACTGGTGCCGCAGCCCCAGCATGACGCCGATCCGGGTGCTCTTGTCCACGTCGGTCACCGGCGCGCCGCCCCAGTATTCGGTCTCGCGCCCGACCGCCCCGCCGCGGGCGATGGTGGCATCGGCCTCCAGGAAGGCGCTGGTGCGCTTCGACAAAGCGTAGTCGGCCACGGCGGCGAAGACGTCGGCATTGCCGCTGCCGAGGGACAGCAGCGCGGCCTGGAACTGGGTGCGCACGCCGCCGCGCTGCGCGTAGCGGTAGTAGGCGCCGGACAGGTGCCAGGCCGGCGTCAGGCGGTAGCCGAGTCCGGCGAACGAGATCCCGAAGCGCGCATCGCCGGCGCTTTCGCGGCGCCCCATGTGGCCGAGATAGGCGGTCGCCTTGCCGACGGCATAGGAGGCGCCGACCGAATAATTCTTCAGCGTGTTGCCGCCTTCGGTGGCGGCGCGGCGCTCGTCGTAGGCGACGCCGAATGCGAGGCCGTCCTGCTCGAACATGAGACCGCCGCCGAAGGTGGCGCCGCGCCTGGCGCTGCCGGGCTGCTCGCCCAGGCCGAGGTCGAGCTGGACGCTGACCGGACCCTTCTTGTGCTTGTACACGATGCTGTTGTTGACCCGGTAGTCCTGGAAAAAGATGTCGCCGCCCGTGTAGAGCGGATCGGACCAGTAGTTGCCCCAGCTTTCGTCGAGCGGATTGAAGGCCCAGCCGATGTTGTTGACGGCATGGTACTGGCGTCCGAAGGTGAGGCTGCCCCAGGCGCCGGCCAGGCCCACGTAGGCCTGCCGGCCGAACAGGGCGTCGTAGGTGGTCTTGCCGGTGTCGGTGTCGAAGCCGTTTTCGAGCAGGAACACGGCCTTGTCGCCGCCGCCCAGGTCTTCGCTGCCCGAGATGCCCCAGCGGCTGCCGCCGATGCCGCTCGATACCACCTCGACCTGGTCCTTGTGCCTGCCGTCGATATTCGACGTGTAGCGCAGGCCGCTGCTGATCACGCCGTAGATATTGATGCCGGGTGCGGCGCCGGCCACCGCCGGCAGCGCGCCCGCGAGCAGGCAGGCGCAGGCCGTCTTCATCCAGGAGCCTGGACGTTTCATGATTGTCTCCTCATGCCGCGGCGCGCCGGCTTGCGCGCCGGACGGCCGGGCTCGTTGTAATGGCGGGGATCAGAGGTCCAGCACGAGGGTGCCGGTGCGGGCGCGCGAGACGCAGATCATCATGGTCTGCCCGGATGCCTTTTCGCGGTCGCTGAGGTACTGGTCGAGGTGTTCGGCCTCCCCTTCCAGGATGCGCGTCTCGCAGGTGCCGCAGACGCCTTCGCGGCACAGGCAGTCCACCGGCACCGTGCCGTCGCGTTCGATGGCTTTCAGGATGGTCTCGCCGGCGCCGACCTCGACGGTCTTGCCGGACTTCGCCAGCACCACCGTGAAGGCGGCGCCGTCCTGCGCCGGGGCCGCGAACTGTTCCCAGTGCACCCGCCCGGGGGCGATGCCGGCGGCCTGGGCGGCGTTGCGAGATCGGAAGAG
>DNCF01000192.1:0-424 GCA_003484545.1 Massilia sp.
GCTGTGCCGTCGGCACCGTGCTGCCGACCGCGCCCGGCGCGTTCGGGTCGGCCGGGGCGGCGATCGAAGCCGTCATCGTGGCCTTCTCGGCGGCGTCGACGCGTTCGCCGTTCCACACCACGTAGTCGTCCACCGAATACAGCTTGCAGGGCTCGCTGCTCTTGGCCGAGCAGGTGGCCAGGGCGCGCGCTTCCGGCGCTTCGCCTTCCTCGGCCCAGGTCCAGGCGCCGCTCGGCGAGACCGCGAACGCGCGCGGCGTCATCTTGGTCAGGTAGTCGGCGTAGGCGCGGCGTCCGTTCTCGGACAGGAAGGGAACGGCCTCGATGTCGTCGAGCTGGGCGTAGTTGGTGCGCGCCGGGGTCGGCGGCGGCGGCACGTTGTAGACCACCTCGGTCGGCATGCCGATCTGCTGCAGGAAGCGCAT
>DNCF01000192.1:711-3747 GCA_003484545.1 Massilia sp.
TCTTTTCGCCGTCGCGGCTGGCCAGCATGCCGTGGGCATCGCGCTTGAACGAGGGGAACTCGACCAGGCGCGCCTTGCCGCCGGCCTGCTGGAAGGCTTCGTGCATGCGGTTCGCCAGGTCCGGGCCGAACAGCGAGTCGTTCTCGCCGTACATCCACAGGCTCGGGATCTTGTTGTTCGCGCCGTACTCGGCGAAGGCCGAGACCAGGGCCGAGCGCCAGCCGCAGCCGGCGCTGTCGTCGCGCAGGCCGCCGGCGAAGTTGATCAGGCCGCGCACGCCGCGCAGCTGCTCGGTGCCCAAAGCCATCGTGGCCAGGCCGCCGTAGGACTGGCCGGCGACGACCACGTGGTCGGCATCGACCCAGCTCTGGGTGCGGGCATACTCGACCGCCGAACGGATGTCCTCGGCCTGCAGGTAACCGTTGGCGGTCATGTCGCAGCCGCGGTCGCGGTAGCGGCCGGTCGAGTTGGCGAAGCCCTGGCGCATCGGCACCATGACGGCGTAGCCGCGCTTAACAAAAGCGGCGGCCATGTAGTAGAAGCGGTCGCGCGGCTGCGCGCTCGGGCTGCCCGGATCCTTGCCGTGGTTGATGACGAGCAGCGGGAAGGGGCCGGGGCCGTTCGGACGGAACACGGTGGTCTCGAGCATGGCGCGGCCGTCGCGGCCGGCCGGCACCTGCACGACACGTTCGTTCATGCGGTAGTCGAGCTGGAGCTCCTGTTCGATCGCCAGGCCCGGCAACATGGCGAGGCTGGCGAGGAGGACGGTGGCGATGCGGCGGACTGCTGCTGGGCGAACTTGGAACATGGGCGACTCTGGAAAGTGTCTGCCGGTGCGACAGATTGCTTGGCGGAATAAGTTGATTCTAGGCAGGCAGATGGCCCAGGGCAATATCCGATCGGGCAATTCCAGAGCTAAATTTTCGTGTGTGGCAAAGATGCTTACATACATCAATAGCGAACGTTTACAAGCTTGCCCGAAGAGCAATGGAAAACATGAACATCGGAACAAGGTTGCCTCTTGTATAATCGCCCGGGGAGCCGGCGCGCGGCTGGCTCTTCGTTTCCGGGCAGGAGAATGGCGCCCGGCAGCGTCATCGTCGTTTCATGCTTCATGCCGGCCCAGGAGGACCTGACCACAATGCGTTTCCGGAACCGGCTGCTGATCCTTGTCGTTGCACTCCTGGTGCCCTCGTTCATTGGCGCCGCCCTGGCGGTTGCCTATGTCTACGTCGAACAACAAAAGGACCAGGAGCGCAACATTGCCGAAACCGGCCACGCCTTTGCCCTGCTGATCGACAACGAGATGCGCCATCACGAAGGCATCCTGCGCACGCTGGCGGCCTCGCCCGCGCTGGCCAGCGGCGAGCGTGCCGAGTTCTACGAGCACGCGCGCCGTGCGGCCCACGGTGTGGACGCGGTGGCGATCCTGTATGACCTGGACGGCAAGGCCTTGCTGAACACTAATCGTCCGCTGGGGACGCCCCTGAGTGGGCGCGATCCCTCGAACCTGCCGGCGCTGATGCGGCGCCTGGGTGGCGACCAGACCCTGGTCTCCGACGTCTATTTCGCGCCGACGGTGCAGCGCTTCGATTTCATGATGCAGGTGCCGGTCGTGGTCGACGGCAAGATCCGCTACCATCTCGTGCTGGGCATGCATGTCGGCATCCTGCAGCGGCTGATGCAGCGCCAGAACTTCCCGGCGGCCTGGCTCGCCACCGTGGCCGACCGCAACGGCCGCATCGCCGCCCGCTCGCGCGATGCCGGGCATTACGTGGGTACGCTGTTGCGCGAGCAGACGCGTCGGCGCTTGACCGCCACGGGGCGGGATTTTTTCTTCGACAGCAAGACCCTGGAGGGCGTCCCGGTGCGCGCCCTGGCCAGCACGGTGCCGAATTCGCAATGGAAGGTCCTGATCAGCATCCCTAGCGCCGAGATCCGGCGCGTGCCGCTCGAGGCCGCGGCGCTGCTGGCGGCGATGATGGCGCTGCTGCTGGTGCTGGCGATGCTGACCGCGATGCTGAACCAGGTGCTGCGCGGTTACTTCGCGCTCGAGACCGGCCTCTACCTGCGCACCCTGTTCACCATCCTGCTGCCGCAGTACGCGCTGCTGGCGGTGCTGGCGGTGACGGTGCAGGCGCTGTGCGGGCGCAAGGTCCTCGGTTATGCGGTGCTGGTGGTGCTGTACGTGGCCATGATCGCCTGCCAGGGCGTGGGCCTGGACCATCCGCTGCTGCTGTTCACCGCGCTGCCCGAGCTGCCCTGGTCGAGCATGAACGGCTATGGCCATCTGCTGCTGCGCGAGCGCGTGCTGCAACTGTACGGCGGTGGCTTCGCGCTGATGCTGCTGGCCCTCGCCGTGGTGCTGTGGCCGCGCGGCGTCAACGGGGAATGGTCCAGCCGCCTGCGCCTGGCGCGCCAGAACCTGACGCCGCGCGTGCTGGCGGCCTTCGGCGCCGGCGTGCTGCTGTTCGGCGCCAGCGGCGCCCTGCTCTGGTACGAGCTGGACGTGGCGGGCAACTACCGCATGACGCGCAGCGCGGAAGCCCTGCGCGCCGAGTACGAACTGCGCTACCGGCGCTTCCAGGACCTGCCCCAGCCGCGCCTGGCCGCGGTGAATCTGCGGGCCGACCTGTATCCGCAGGCGCGCATGCTGGCGGTCGAGGGCAGCTACCAGCTGGAGAACCGCGGCGCCGCGCCGATCATAAACCTGGTCGTCTACCAGCAGCCCGGTTTCGACCTGGCGGCGCGCCTGTCGCAGCCGGCGCGCCTGGTGACCAGCGACCGCGCGCGCGGCTTCTACCGCTACCGCCTGGCCACCCCGCTGGCGCCCGGCGCGCGCATCGGTTTCGATTTCCAGTTGAGCGCGGCGCCGGGCGGCCTGCTTGGCCTGGGCACCGACACCCCGGTCGCGGCCAACGGCAGCTGGTTCACCAACGAGGCCCTGCCGCGTATCGGCTACCAGCAGGCGGTCGAGCTGCGCGACGAGCGCGACCGCCGCCGCCACGGCCTGGCGCCGCGCGCCCAGGACCAGCG
>DNCF01000189.1 GCA_003484545.1 Massilia sp.
ACAGCGGTCACGGCGAGCGCCGCGGCGCCTTTCCTGCGCCCGCCCAGACCGGCCAGGATGGCCGCGGCCCCGAGCGCGAGGGGAACCCAGCCAATGTCTTGCACCGGTCCCCCTCCCGGGGCGCTCGCGGAAGAACGGCCGTGCCGCGATGATCCGTCTTGCTGCTCATTCTCGATACCGCTTGCCATGATCGATCTCCCTTGTGTATTGGACGCCGAACAGGACCTCAGTCAACAGGACCTCAGTCTCCCGGCCGCCGCAGGCGCCATAGCTGCGTCGGCAGGGCCAGTGGCGCATCCCGGTTGAAGAAAGCCGAGTCCTGGATGCGCGAGGTGGTCACGTACAGGCTGCCGTCCGGTCCCTGGCTGAAGGTATCGGGCCAGCGCAGGCGCGGATCCTGCACCACGGTGCGCAAGCCGCCGCCCGGGCCCTGGCCCAGGTCGCGCGCCTTGACGGCGTTGTCCTCGATGGAAGTGAGATACAGCGTATCGCCGCCGGTTCCGGTGCGGCGGTCGATCCAGAGCCCGTCCGTGGGCCCGACCTTGCCGTAGGGCTGAACCTGGGAGGCGACATCCTCCCCGGCCAGGCCCCGCGCGAGCGCCGCGGTCCGGATCCGATACAGGGTGGTGCCGGTGAGCGCCTTCCAGTACAGCCAGGCGCCATCGGACGAGAGGGCGATGCTGTCGGCTGCGAACAGCACCGGACGTCCGTCCGGATAGCGCAGCGGTTTGCCGTCGGTGCGCACGACCACCCCTTTCTCCGGCTGGGTCGACGGATGGCCGTCGAGCACCCGGCGCGCCTTCCCGCTGGCCAGGTCGACCACGACCAGGGCGCCGCGCTGTCCGGCGTCCGTCAGGTAGGCATACCTGCCGTCGCGCGAGAAGCGCACGTCGTTCAGGTAGGACCCGGGGATCGCGACATCCTGGCCGAAGCGGATCACCTGGGCGACCCGGTCGGTGGCGAGATCGATGCGCACCAGTTTCGGCCCGCCGGGCACGAGGCCGTCCACGGCGGGGGCGGCGGGGTCGACCACCCAGACGCTGCCGCGGCCATCGGCAACCACGCTCTGCACGCAGACCCAGTGGTCCGATGGATCGAGCTCGTCGCGCCTTACGTTGCGCCAGGCATTCCATTGGTCGTTGGGATAAGGACGCAAGCTGCCGTCCTTCATGACTTCGGCAACCGAGACGGGCGCGTCTTCCGTCCAGCGTGGAAAGTTGACGAAAATGCGGCCCCGCTCGCTGACGGTCACGCCGGTGACCTGGTGTTCGAACTGGGCCGCCTGCTGCAGCACGGTAGCGGCGCGGCGCTGCGCCGGTTGGGCGGCCTGTGCCTCCTGTGCCGTCCCCGTTTGCGCCGGCGCCGGCCCGGAAGACAAGCCGGCTCCCGCAAAGACGAGTGCGAGAAACATGGGTGTGATTCGCATGACGCTTCCTTTCCGAAAACGACAGCCAGGACTGCGTGGACGCCCATTCTGGCACGGTCAACACGATGTATGTGTAGGCGCACATGCCGTCCGCGGTCGGCACCGTCTCGCGTGTCGCATCCACATCGCAGCGTCACGCATCGCGCGAGAAAGAACGTCCTGCAAGCAATTCGAGACGTGCTGCAAGCTATTCGAGTGGACAGCGCGATAAAGAAAAAAAATTCAACGACGCCCTTGTTATCGGAAGGCCCGCGATCACTGTGGGTAGATACTTCTGCGGCGGGTCGAAGCTCCCGTGGTGGTACAGGTGGCCACTGGGCTTCCCGCGGTTTTATCAACAACTGCCGGGGGCTGGCGTGTCCCGTCATGCGGGCGGGCTGCATCCAGGTGGATAGCAGGAGCAGAATATGAAAGCAGTTGTCTATCGAGGACCCAACCAGGTAGCTGTCGAAGACGTGCCGGATCCCAAGATCGAACGTCCGACAGATGCCATCGTCAAAATAACCAGCACCAATATCTGCGGCTCCGACCTGCACATGTACGAGGGCCGGACCGATTTCGAACAAGGCAGCGTCTTCGGCCACGAGAACCTCGGCGTGGTGGTGGAAGTCGGGCCGGCGGTCGAGCGGCTCAAGCCCGGCGACTGGGTGTGCATGCCCTTCAATGTCAGTTGCGGCCACTGCAAGAACTGCGAACGCGGCCTGACCAACTACTGCCTGAATGCGAACCAGCCGGGCATGGCCGGCGGCGCCTTCGGCTTTGCGGACATGGGACCATGGCAGGGCGGCCAGGCCGAATACCTGCGCGTGCCCTGGGCCGACTTCATGTGCCTGAAGCTGCCGCCGGACGCCGAGCAGAAGCAGGCCGACTACGTGATGTGCGCCGACATTTTTCCGACCGGCTGGCACGCGACCGTACTGGCGGGCATGAAGCCCGGGGACGCGGTGGTGATCTACGGCGCCGGGCCGGTGGGCCTGATGGCCGCGCACTCGGCGATGATCAAGGGGGCCTGCAGCGTGATGGTGGTCGACTGCCATGCCGACCGGCTCAAGCTGGCCGAATCGATCGGCGCGATCGCCATCGATTACGCGAAAGAGGACCCGGTGCAGCGGGTCATGGACCTGACCCATGGGCGGGGCGCGGACGTGGGTTGCGAATGCGTCGGCTACCAGTGCCACGACCACCATCATCACCGGCAGGAGGTCCCCAACCTCACGATGAACAACCTGGTCAATTCCGTCAAGTTCACCGGCGGGATCGGGGTGGTCGGCGTGTTCGTTCCGCAGGACCCGGGCAGCCCGGACCCGCTGGAGAAAGAGGGGAAGATCGCGCTCGACTGGGGCATGCTCTGGTTCAAGGGACAGCGTGTCGCCACCGGCCAGTGCCCCGTCAAGGCCTACAACCGGCAACTCCGGGACCTGATCCACGCCGGTCGCGCCAAGCCCTCGTTCATCGTTTCGCACGAGCTGAAACTGGACCAGGCGCCGGACGCCTACAAGCACTTCGACGGGCGTGAACACGGTTGGACCAAGGTGATCCTGCACCCGGGTTCCTGAGGAGCCGCGCGCTCATTTCCAAAAAATACCCGCGCTTCGATGACGCACGTGCCGCCATCGGTGCTCTCGCGCATTGTCCGCCCGCTGGCGGCGCGTGTCGGAGCGCGGGGCAATCTTGTCAGGAGGTTTTTATGCTAGCGACCAATTATCGCGGACCATACCGGATCCGCGCTTCGCAAAAACCGGATCCGGTGATCGAGCACCCGGGCGACGCCATCGTCCGCGTGACGCGCGCCTGCATCTGCGGCTCGGACCTGCACCTGTATCACGGCCTGGTGCCCGACACGCGCATCGGACACACCTTCGGTCATGAATTCGTCGGCATCGTCGAGGAGGTCGGCTCGGCGGTCGAGACGCTCAAGCCGGGTGATCGCGTGCTGGTGCCGTTCAACCTGTTCCGCCTGGCTGTTCGGCGCCGGCCGCGTCATCGTGGTCGACCATGTCGACTACCGCCTGGAGTTTGTCAAGCGCTACGCCCGCTGCGAGGTCATCAATTTCCGCGAGGTGGGCGACGTGGCCCTGCACATCAAGAAGATGACCGACTGGCTCGGTGCGGACGTATGCATCGATGCCGTCGGCTGCGAAGCGTCGGGCAGCCTGGCGCAAACCCTCACCGGGCGCTGGACCATGCTGCAGGCGGGCGCGGCGACCGCGCTGTTCTGGGCCATCAATTCGGTGCGCAAGGGCGGCAACGTGTCGATCGTCGGCGTCTACGGGCCGACTTTCAACGCAGTCCCGATCGGCAACGCGCTGAACAAGGGCATCACGATGCGCATGAACCAGGCCGCCGTCAAGCGCCATGTGCCGCACCTGATCGAGCACATCCGCCAGGGGCACCTGAACCCGAAGGAAATCATCACCCACCGGGTGCCGCTGGAGGAGGTGTCGGACGCGTACCACATCTTCTCGAGCAAGTACGACAACTGCATCAAAACCGTACTGATCCCTCCGCGCGCAGGCTCGGCGCGCGCGATGGCGACCAGCATCATCCATTGAAGGAGCAGTCATGGACACCGACATCGCCCGCCGCGACCTGGCCGAGCAGCGGCGCCACCCGCATCACCACGGCCACGTGGACTACGAGCGCCAGCTCGACTACGACCTGAACCGGCATAGTCCGTCCGTCGAAGAGCTGCAGGGCATCCCCGGCTGGGGCTCGGACCTCGACAAGAAGAACCGGCCGGCCGTGCCGATGGAGCGCACGCCGCCACGCTTCATCCATGTGCCCGAAGGACAGCCGGTGCAGCAGGCGCAGACCGTCGAGGTGTTCTGCTCGCCGGAGCGGCCGGGCATCACCCCCATCTTCGGCACGGCCCAGCCACCCAAGTGGCTGTCTGGCGCGATCCGGCGCCTGGCCTACAAGCTGCCGGAGAACGATCTGCGCCACTGGCTGATGCTGATCGCCGCCGACCGGGTCAACATGGTCGAAGGCATCGTCGACGACCTGGCGCACGGTCATGTGCCCAACGTGCTCGGGGAAATGGGTATCCGCTCCGAGCTGCGCTACAACCCGGCCGGCCTGGTGCGCAAGGCGCTG
>DNCF01000254.1:0-7548 GCA_003484545.1 Massilia sp.
GCCGGCCGCCACCGCGGCGCGACCCTGCGCACTGTTGAACTCTTGCAACGGATTATCCCCTAGGTTTTGTTACCATTGCTTTTTGAGCTCGGTAGACAAAAGGGGGATGCGCATGTTGTCGTCTAATCACCCGGAATCGCCGCGCGGCGCACGACCGATGGCCATGATGGCCCATCAACCTGCCGATGGCACGGAAGACGGTTATTACGGCGCCGCCGCAGGCAATCCGGCATCGCCATCCAGTCCTGCCGGTTCGGTCTTATGCGACCTGCATTTCTTTGTGCGCTACACCCTGCGCGAGTACATCGGCTTCATGTGGCAGCATGGCGGCTTCCTGATCCGCCGCCGGCGCGTGCGCTGGCCCGCCAGCCTCTACCTGCGCATCAAGAGCACCGCGAGCGCCGCGCTGCACTTCGTGCTGCTCGGACGCGGCAAGCGCACCTATGAATTCACCATCGACCGCCACGGCATCGTACGCACCAGCGGCGGCGTCACGCTGATCGACTGGGCCGACGTGACGGCGGTGCGCACCTATTCGCGCGGCTTCATGATGGTCCTGAAGCGCGGCACCCTGCCGATTCCCTACCGCTGCCTGAACGAGACGCAGCAGGGGGCGATGCGCATGCTGGCGGCGACGCGGCGGGAGAATGCGCTGAGGTAGGGTAAGCAGGGGTATCGCCGGCGTCCAAGCGACGCGGCTTTGCCAAGTTCCATTCTGCGTGGGCGCGAGAGCCCACCCTACCAAACCTGTACCGCTTCTCGTAGGGTGGCCCGCGCCGCGCAGGCTCTCGCGCCCACGCGGTACGGCATCCGTTCTGTCGTCACGGTCAACGTGGACGCGGCCTCAATCCGCAAACAACACCGGCATCTCATGCGACCTGCGCCGCAGTTCCAGCCGCGCGCCGTCGTAGTCCGCATACACCGACCCGACCACCGCCCAGAAGCGCGGGCTGTGGTTCATCTCGCGCAGGTGCGCCAGTTCGTGCACCACCACGTAGTCGATCAGGGCCAGCGGATAGTGGATCAGGCGCCAGCTCAGGCGAATGTTGCCGGCCACCGTGCACGAGCCCCAGCGCGAACCGGCCGAGGACAGCGTCATCGAGCGGTAATGCACGTCCAGGCGCGGCGCATACAGGTCGAGGCGCTCGGTGAACAGGCGCTTGGCCTCGGCCTGGAACCACAGCTTGACGCGTTCCTTCAGCTGCCATTCCGACAGGCCCGCCACGACCCCGAGGCGCAGTTCGCGCGACGCGGGATCGAACACGCAGTGGCTGCGCGCCGCGGTCTCGAGACGCAAGGTGATCTCGCCGCCCAGGAAGGGCAGGCGCGCACCGTCTTCCCAGCGCAGCGGCTCGCGCTGCGCGTGGCGCGCGCGCCGTTCTCCACGTTCGTGCAGCTTGGTCAGGATCCAGCGTTGCTTGGCGCGGATCGCTTCCTCGATGGCGGGCTCAGTCGCGCGGCGCGGCGCCGTCACGTGCAGGCCGTCGTCGTCGATCATGAAGCCGATCGAGCGGCGCGAGGAGCGTTTCATTTCGTAGTCGACCGCGTACTGGCCCAGCACGATGCGCTTCAGGGGCGGATCGTCGGGCGTGCGCGGCGGGGAGGGCAGGGTGATGCGGGGCGGGCTGGGCGGCGCCTTGAAAAGAGGATGTGGTGGTGGCGGAGGCACCATCCCGCGGGCGGGTGCCTCCGCTGCCTTTTTCATCGAGTCTTCAAGTAAGGCTTGTGCGAACAGGTCTAGCTGGGGCCCGTTGATCTTGGGGGAGTTCATGCTGTGCTGCGATGGAGAGGCTTTGATCAGGGCGCCAACTTCGTTCAGCCATCGGTGTAGACGTGGGGCGAAATGACGCGCATTTCTGATTCTATCCAATTTTCGACCTCTTGCATCAGGCTGTCGGGAGTGTGGTGTTGTGGCGATATCGGTTTGCCAATCGATACCGTCACCAGGCCCGGACGTTTGATGAACGAATTCTTGGGCCAGCATTCTCCTGAATTATGCGCGATCGGCACGACCACGGCATTGGTTTCAATCGCCAAACGTGTGCCGCCGCTTTTATATTTTCCCTTTTTCCCAACAGGGATGCGCGTCCCTTCCGGGAACATGATGATCCACTGGCCGTCGGCCAGGCGGCGCTTGCCGTGCCTGACCACGTGCGCGAAGGCGTTCTTCCCTTCCTTGCGGTCGATCGGGATCATGCGCAGCAGCGCCATCGCCCAGCCGAAGAAGGGGATGTAGAGGATCTCCTTCTTGAAGACGAAGACCAGCGGGCGCGTCAGGTTCGGCAGCAGGAAGATGGTCTCCCAGGCCGACTGGTGCTTCGACAGGATCACCGCCGGTCCGTCCGGCAGGTTCTCGTAGCCCTTGAACTGGTAGCGGATGCCGCAAATGACCTTCGCGCACCAGATGATGAAGACGTTCCAGCGCGAGGTCACCCAGAAGCGCTTGTTGTAGGGCAGGGGCGCGGCCAGGAAGCAGACGCAGGCCCAGACCACGGTGGCGAGCACCATCACGATCGTAAACAGCAGGGAACGCAAAAACAGGACGGTGGTACGCAAGAACGTGGTCTCCTTCGGAGTCAGTTGATTCGGTGGATCGGTGGGTCAGGCGGGTGAAGCGGGCCCGGGCGTTTGCAGGAAGGCCGTGACCATCGCGGCCAGGTCCGGGAACACCTGGGTGCCGGGCGGCAGGCCGCCGGTCTGGTGGGTCTTTTCGCCCTTCCCGGTCAGGACCAGGTAGGGCACGCAGCCTTTGACGTAGCCGGCCTGCAGATCGCGCAGCGAATCGCCGACGGTGGGCACGCCCTTCAGGCTGACCTTGAAGCGCTTGCTGATCTCCTCGAACATGCCGGCCTTCGGCTTCCTGCAGTCGCAGTTGTCGCTGGCCGCGTGCGGGCAGAAGAACACCGCGTCGATGTCGGCGCCGACCTGCTGGGCGGCGTTGTGCATCTTCTGGTGGATCGCGTTCAGGGTCGTCATGTCGAACAGTTCGCGCGCGATGCCGGACTGGTTCGAGGCGATGATGACGCGGTAGCCCGCCTGGTTCAGGCGGGCGATCGCCTCGAGCGAGCCGGGAATCGGCACCCACTCGGCCGGGCTCTTGATGAAGTCCGGCGAATCGTGGTTGATGACCCCGTCGCGGTCGAGGATGATCAGCTTCATGGTGCTTCCTCAGGCCGCCAGCTTGGAGATGTCGGCGACGCGGTTCATCATGCCGTGCAGCGAAGACAGCAGGGCCAGGCGGTTGTTGCGCAGCGCCAGGTCGTCGGCCATCACCATCACGTCGTTGAAGAAGGCGTCGACTTCGTCGCGCATTTGCGCCAGGGTCTTCAGGGCGCCGGTGAAGTCGCTGTTGGCGAACGCGCTGTCGACGCTCGACTTCAGGCTTTGCATCTTCGCGGCCAGCGCGCTTTCCGCTGGCTCGACCAGCAGCTCGGCCTTGATGGCGGCGTCCTGCGGCATCGCGTCTTCGTTCTTCTTGAGGATGTTGGTGATGCGCTTGTTGGCGGCGGCCAGCGAAGCGCTTTCCGGCAGGGCGGCGAAGGCCTGCACCGCTTCCAGGCGCTGGACGACGTCGTCGACGCGGTCCGGGTTCTGGGCCAGCACGGCCTCGACTTCGTTCGGCGTGAAGCCGCGCTCGCGCAGCATGCCGCGCAGGCGGTCGAGCATGAAGGCCTTGACTTCGGACGTTGGATCCTTGAACGCGGCCTGGCCTTCGAACACGGCCACTGCGTCAGCCAGCAGTTCCGAGATCGACAGCGGCAGGCGCTTCTCGACCAGCATGCGCATCACGCCCAGGGCGTGGCGGCGCAGCGCGAACGGGTCCTTCTCGCCAGTCGGCTGCAGGCCGATGGCCCAGATGCCGACCAGGGTTTCCAGCTTGTCGGCCAGGGCGACGGCCAGGCCGGTGTTGGTCGAGGGCAGGGCGTCGCCGGCAAAGCGCGGCTGGTAGTGTTCGGAAGCGGCCAGGGCCACTTCCTCGTGCTCGCCGTCGTGGCGGGCGTAATAGGTACCCATGATGCCCTGCAGCTCGGGGAACTCGCCGACCATATCGGTCAGCAGGTCGGCCTTGGCCAGCATGGCGCCGCGTTCGGCCAGCGCTACGTCGTAGCCGAGGCGCTTGGCGATCGCGCCGGCCAGGCGCGTGACGCGCTGCGAGCGCTCGGCCTGGGTGCCCAGCTTGTTGTGGTAGACCACGTTCGCCAGTTGCGGCAGGCGCGACTCCAGGGTCTTCTTCTTGTCCTGCTCGAAGAAGAACTTGGCGTCCGACAGGCGCGGGCGCACCACGCGCTCGTTGCCGCCGACGATGGCCGACGGATCGCTTGTGGCCAGGTTCGAGACGATCAGGAAGCGCGAGCGCAGCTTGCCATTGGCATCGGTCAGCGCGAAGTACTTTTGATTGGTCTGCATGGTCAGGATCAGGCACTCCTGCGGCACGGCCAGGAATTCTTCCTCGAAGCGGCACTCGTAGACCACCGGCCATTCGACCAGCGCCGCCACTTCGTCGAGCAGCGACTCGGGCATCAGGACCTGGTCGGCGCCGGCTTTCTCTAGCAGCTGGGCGCGGATGCTTTCCTTGCGCGCTTCGGCACTGGAGAGCACCTTGCCTTCGTTTTCCAGCACGGCCGCGTAGTTGTCGGCGTGCGGGACCGTGATCGGGCCGCCGTGCGACAGGAAACGGTGGCCCATGGTCTGGCGGCCGGCGTCGAGGCCCAGCAGCGACAACGGCAGCACCTGCTCGCCATGCAGTGCCAGCAGCAGGTGCACCGGGCGCACGAAGTGCACGGTGTCGCCGCTTGGCCGCTGGTAGCTCATGACCTTCGGGATCGGCAGCTTGGCGACCGTCTCGACCAGCACGTCCTGCAGGCCGCCCGCGAGCGCGCTGCCGGCGGCGGTGTAGGTGTAGAAGAAGGATTCGGCCTTGCCGTCCTGGGCGCGTTCGAGGTCGCCGATTTGCAGGTCGGGGAAGCCCAGCGCGGCCAGCTTCTTGGCCAGCGGCGCGCTCGGGTTGCCGTCCTTGTCCAGCGCGACCGAGACCGGCAGCACTTTTTCGCGGATTTGCTTGTCGGGCGAGGTGGCGCGCACTTTGGTGATGGACACGGCCAGGCGGCGCGGCGTGGCGTAGGGCGTGACGACGCTGTCGGCTTCCAGGAAGTCGCGCGCCTTCAGGCCGTTGGCGATGCCGTTCGCGAACGCGGCGCCGAGTTTGACGAGCGCCTTCGGCGGCAGTTCTTCGGTCTGGATTTCGACGAGGAGAGTTTGATTCATGGTCTGTTCTTGTCTGTTCCTGGGCTTAGGCTGCGGCTTTCTCGGCCTTGGGCAGCATCGGGAAGCCGAGCTTCTCGCGCGAGTCGTAATAGGCCTGGGCCACCAGGCGCGACAGGGTGCGCACGCGGCCGATGTAGGCGGCGCGCTCGGTCACGGAAATGGCGCCGCGCGCATCGAGCATGTTGAAGCTGTGCGACGCCTTCATGATCTGCTCGTAGGCCGGCAGGGTCAGTTCCAGCTCGATCAGGCGCTTGGCTTCCGATTCGTGGTTGGCGAAGGCCTGGAACAGCAGCTCGGTGTTGGCGTGCTCGAAGTTGTAGGTCGACTGCTCGACCTCGTTCTGGTGGAACACGTCGCCATACGACAGCGTCTTCTTGATGCCGTTCTCTTCCCACTCGGTCCAGACCAGGTCGTAGACGTTTTCCACGCCCTGCAGGTACATCGCCAGGCGTTCGATGCCGTAGGTGATCTCGCCCAGCACCGGCTTGCAGTCGAGGCCGCCGACCTGCTGGAAATAGGTGAACTGGGTCACTTCCATGCCGTTCAGCCAGACTTCCCAACCCAGGCCCCAGGCGCCCAGGGTCGGGCTTTCCCAGTCGTCCTCGACGAAGCGCACGTCGTTCTTCTTGAGGTCCAGGCCCAGCGCTTCGAGCGAACCGAGGTAGAGGTCGAGGATGTTTTCCGGCGCCGGCTTCAGGACCACCTGGTACTGGTAGTAGTGCTGCAGGCGGTTCGGGTTTTCGCCATAGCGGCCATCCTTCGGACGGCGCGAAGGCTGGACGTAGGCGGCGCGCCAGGGCTCGGGGCCGATAGCGCGCAGGAAAGTGCCGGTGTGGAAGGTGCCGGCGCCCACTTCCATGTCGTAGGGTTGAAGCAGGGCGCAACCTTGCTTGTCCCAGTAGGACTGCAAGGTCAGGATGATTTGTTGGAATGTGAGCATCTTGAATGAGCGACGCGGCGCTGTGGCCGCGAACACGGTAAGTTTGCCAAATGACCAATTCTAGCGGGTTTTTCCGGCCCTCTGGGACCGGATTGGACTCATCTATGAGAGTTTGGCCTTTTTCTTGCGGTAATTGCGGCCGGCGAACCAGGCCCCGGCCAGCGCCAGCGCGCCGAGCAGCAGGAAGCTCAGGTTGCCGAAGCGGATGTAGGGCGTCATGCCGGTCGTGCCGCGCACGGTCGCCGTCAACATGCCTTCGGTATAGAAGGGCAGCAGGTGGGTGACCTGGCCGCGGTGGTCGATCACGGCGGTGGCGCCGTCGTTGGTCGAGCGCAGCATCGGCCGGCCGGTCTCGAGCGTGCGCATGCGCGAGATCTGCAGGTGCTGGGGCACCGCGCTCGACTGCCCGTACCAGGACAGGTTCGACATGTTCAGCAGCATCGTTGCCGGACGCGGCGCGGCGCGCAGCTGGTAGGCGATCTCTTCGCCGAACACGTCCTCGTAGCAGATGTTCGGCAGCACCAGCTGGTCCTTGACCGCGAACGGCGCCTGCAGGTCCTTGCCGCGGGTGGCGTCGTTCAGCGGAATGTTCATCATGTCGGTGAACCAGCGGAAGCCCGGCGGGATGAATTCGCCGAAGGGCACCAGGTGCGCCTTGTCGTAGCGGTAGGGCTGGGCCTGCTCGGTGGGCGTGACCGTCACCACGCTGTTGGCGTACTGCGCAGGGCCGTCGAGCAGCGGCATGCCGAGGGCCAGGGTGCTGCCGCTGGCGCCGGCGAAGCGCTGCAGGCTCGCGAGGTAGCTCGGGTCGATCTGGTGGCGGAACACGGGAATCGCGGTTTCCGGCGTGGCGATCAGGTCGGCCGCGCCGGCCGTGATCATGCCGTGGTAGCGCTCCAGGATGTTCGAGAGGAAGGCGTAGTCGAACTTGCGGTCCTGCGGAATATTCCCCTGCAACAGGCGCACGGTCAGCGGCGCGCCCGTCACCTGCGTCCATTCGATCGTGCGCAGGCCGGCGCCGACCAGCAGCAGGGCGGCGAACAGGCCGATTGCCGGCAGGCGCACGCGCTGGGTCAGCAACACCAGGCAGGAAGCGCCGACGGCGACCAGCACGCCGATGCCGTAGACGCCGATCAGCGGCGCATAGCCGGCCAGGGGCGAGACGTCATGGGCATAACCCGACACCGCCCAGGGAAAGCCGGTAAACACCCAGCCGCGCATCCATTCCGACACGCCCCAGCTGACCGGCAGCACCAGCAGCAGGAAGGCGGGCACCGGCAGCGACCAGCGCCGGCGCAGCCAGGCCGAGACGCCGGTGGCAAAGGCGCCGAACAGGCCCATGT
>DNCF01000254.1:7756-7906 GCA_003484545.1 Massilia sp.
AGGCGCCGAACAGGCCCATGTAGAGTCCCAGCAGGACCACGCCGAGCACGCCGAGGACCGCCGGCAAATGCGCGAAGCGGGTCATCATGGTGTACAGCCAGTACATGGCGCCGATCGACCAGCCGAAGCCGAAGGCCCAGCCGAGCAGGG
>DNCF01000028.1:0-4294 GCA_003484545.1 Massilia sp.
GTTCGGCCGCCGCCGGCGCGCCCGGCGCCGGATACTGGATCTCGAACAGCGCGCGCGGAAAACCGCCGAAGTCGTGGACGGTCTCGGGCCGGGGCGCCAGGCTGACGGCCGGCGCCTGCAGCGTCTCCCAGTGCGCCGAGACGACGACGATCGCCTCGGGCCGCGGCAAGGTCGCGCCCAGGCCCTGCAGGAAGCGCCGCGCGGGCGTGTCCTGGATGGCCAGCATGGGCGAACCGTGGGAAAGGAACAGGGTGGGCAAGGGCTTCATGTCGGGTCCTGTGCAAGGCAGCGCAACCGCGCCAACAGCACCCATCATATTCTTGCGACGAGCATCGATAAAGTAGCCGAAATGGGTAACACTGTTCCATTAAGTGGAACAATGATCTCAATCCCATTCCGGCTCGGCAAAGGCCTCCGCCAGGAAATCGACCAGCAGGCGCAGCTTGGGCGAGACGAACTTGCGCGAGGGGTAGACCGCGTGGATGCCGAGTTCGGCCGCGCGGTAGCCGGGCAGGATCTCGCGCAGCGTCCCCTGCGCCAAATCCTGGCCGACGATGAAGGTCGGCTGGAACACGATCCCCTGGTGCTGCAGGGCCGCGGCGCGGCAGGTGTCGCCGCTGTTGGTCCGCACCCGCGGCGCGACTCTCACCGTGACCTCGCCGCCGCCCGGCCGGGCGAAGCTCCAGTTCTCGCCGCTGGCGGCCAGGCTGTAGGAAATCACGTCGTGGCGCAACAGGTCGTCCGGGTGGACCGGTTCGCCGCGCCGCGCCAGGTAGCCGGGCGAGGCGCACACGACCATCCGGGTGCTGGCCAGCCTGCGGCTGATCAGGGACGACGGCGCCAGCTGGCCGATCCGCACCGCGGCGTCGTAGCCCTCTTCCACCAGGTCGGCCACGCGGTCCGACAAGGTGATGTCGAGCGCCAGCCTGGGGTGGCGCGCCATGAAGGCCGGCCACAGCGGCGCCAGGTGCATCAGGCCGAAGCTGACCGGCACGTTGAGCTTCAGGAGGCCCGTCGCTTCCCCGACGCGCGAGGAGATCTCGGCCTCGGCCTCCTCGAGGTTGGCCAGCAGCTCGCGGCAGCGCGCCTGGAAGATCTCGCCTTCGCTGGTGGGCGAAAGCCGGCGCGTGGTCCGGTGCAGCAGGCGCACGCCGAGCCGCTCCTCGAGTTCCGCCACATGGCGCGAGACGGCCGCCTTCGACATGCCGAGCACCTCGGCGCCGGCCGTGAAGCTGCCGGCGTCGACGACGGCGGCGAACACCTTCATTTCGAGGAAGCGGTCCATTTTCTCGCTCGGAGGAACAATGACGCGATTATATGCACATTAATGCATCCAGCGTATCAATCTGGCTGAGTGCTTCAGACACAAAAAAAGCCGGCATGGCTGCCGGCTTTTCGCCTTCCGTACCCGGAACGCTTACGAATTGCGCGCCTCCGCGTCGATCCGGGAATTGGCCGCGGTATCGCGCATGAACCAGCAGACCACCAGGGTGCAGGCGACCACGCCGGTGGCGTACCAGTAGAAGCCGCTCTCCAGGCCGATCGACTTGAACCACAGCGCCAGGTATTCGGCCGTGCCGCCGAACACCGACACCGCGAAGGCGTAAGGCACGCCGACGCCGGTGGCGCGGATCGAGGCCGGGAACAGCTCGGCCTTGACCAGGGCGTTGATCGAGGTGTAGCCCGAGACGATGATCCAGGCGCAGGCGATCAGGGCGAATGCTTCCCACGGGCCGGTGGCGTTGCGGATCGCGGTCAACAGCGGCACCGTGAAGATGGTGCCGAGCAGCGCGAAGCCCACCAGCAGCGGACGGCGGCCGATGCGATCGGACAGCGCGCCGTACAGCGGCTGCAGGCACATCGCGAACAGCAGCGAGGCGGCCGAGACGGCGGTGGTCTGGGCATCGGTCAGGCCGACCGACAGGCGCAGGAATTTCTGCATGTAGGTGGTGTAGACGTAGAAGGCCAGCGTGCCGCCCATCGTCAGGCCGATCACCAGCAGCACTTCCTTCGGGTGCTGCATCAGCTGCTGCAGGCCGCCCATTTTCTTGGCTTTCTTGCGCGCGGCCTCGAACGACTGGGTCTCGGGCATGTTGTGGCGCATGGTCAGGGCCAGCACGGCCAGGGTCGCACCGACGAAGAACGGGATGCGCCAGCCCCAGGCGCGCAGCTGCTCGTCGGACAGCAGGAAGCGCTGCAGGACCAGCAGGAGCAGCAGCGCGAGCAGCTGGCCGCCGATCAGGGTCACGTACTGGAAGCTGGCGTAGAAGCCGCGGTGCTTCGAGTCCGCCATCTCCGACAGGTAGGTGGCGCTGGCGCCGTATTCGCCGCCCAGGCTGAGGCCTTGCAGCAGGCGCGCCAGCAGCAGCAGGCAGGGCGAGAGGATGCCGGCGGTGGCGTAGGTCGGGGCGCAGGCGATGATGAGCGAGCCGAAGCACATCAGGAGGACCGAGGTCATCAGGGCCGTCTTGCGGCCGCGGCGGTCGGCCAGGCGGCCGAACAGGATGCCGCCGATCGGGCGCACGAAGAAGCCGAGGGCGAAGATGCCGGCGGTCGACATCATCTGCGCGGTCGGGTCCTGGGCCGGGAAGAAGGAACTGGCGAAGTACAGCGCGAAGGCCGAGTAGCAGTAGAAGTCGAACCATTCGACCAGGTTGCCGGCCGAGCCGACGAAGATGGCGCGCAGGCGCTTGCCGGAAATGCGTTCGCCGGCCTGGGCCTGGCCGCTGCCGCTGCCCGCGCCGCGGCCGGCAGTGCGGCCATCCTCGGCCGGCGTTTTTGTCATTGTCGTCATGCTTGTCTCCTGTAATCGGCGGGAGATCGACGCGTCCTCCCGTCCCGGTGCGCCACTATCGCGCCGCCGGGGTCCTCGCGCATCCGCAACTTCGGCGCCCGCGCCTACGTAGAACTACGCAGAAGTGTTCCAAAGCGCCGGCGTACCTGTTATCGTCTCGCGATCAACAACGTGGAAATGTTCGAATGGCCAGCTGGTTCATCGCGCGTCACTGGCGCGCGCTCGTCGCCACCGCGGGCGCGCTGGTCCTGATCGCGACATCCGGCGAGTGGGCCGAACGGCGCGAGCTGCAATCCAAGACCGAGGCCCTGCACCAGGCGGCCAGCGCGCATGCCCTGGGCCTGCGCGGCCTGGTCGAGAAGCACGACTTCCTGCCGCATGCGGCGGCGCGCCACCCCGGCGTTCTGGCGCTGCTGCGCGCTCCCGGCGATCCATCCCTGCGCGCGCGTGCCAACGCCTATTTCGCCGACCTGCAGGCGACCACCGGCGCCGCCGCCCTCTACCTGGTCGACCGCGACGGACTGACGCTCGCCGCCAGCAACTGGAATCTGCCCTCGAGCTTCGTCGGCCAGAACTACCGCCGGCGCGCCTACTTCGAGGACGCGATCCAGGGGCGGCGCGGCTTCTTCTATGGTCTCGGCCTGACCACCGGCCAGTCGGGCCTGTTCATCGCCGAGCCGGTGCGCGGGGACGGCGGCGGCGCCATCCTCGGCGTCATGGTCGTCAAGATCAGCCTCGAGCCGCTGCAGGCGACCTGGATGAGCGGCGCCGACCCGGTGGTGCTGCGCGACAGCCGCGGCATCGTGTTCCTGAGCGCCGTACCCGAATGGCTGTTCCACAGCCTGGGCCCGGTCTCCGCCCTGGACGCGCGCTGGGTCGCCGAGCACGGCCAGTACGGCGGCCGCGCGCGCTTCGACCTGCTGCCCTGGACCAGGGAGGCGCTGGCCGATGCCTCCGAAACCATCCTGCGCACCGAGATCGGGGGCCGCAAGCGCAGGCTGCTGGCGCTCGACACCCCCTTGCCGGAGCTCGGCTGGACCCTGACGGTCACGTCGAGCATGAAGGAAGTGGCCCAGGCGCGCCAGTCGGCGCTGATGCTCACGGCGCTGGCGACCGCGCTGCTGCTGCTCGGGGTGCTGTACTGGCGCCTGCGCGAAAAGCGCTTCGTCGAACAGCGCACGGCGCGCCTGGAACTGGAGCGCCGGGTCGAGGAACGCACGCGCGACCTGGAGGAGGCGCACGCCTTCCGCAAGGCGATGGAAGACTCGCTGCTGGTGGGCATGCGCGCGCGCGACCCCGAAGGCAAGATCATCTACGTCAACCCGGCGCTGTGCGCCATGGTCGGCTACAGCGCCGAGGAACTGCTCGGCTGCCGCCCGCCCTACCCCTACTGGCATCCGGACGACCTGGAGAAGCAGGCGCGCGAAAGCGACGACGCCCTGCAGGGGCGCGCCGCGCCGCACGGCTTCGAATCGCGCATCCGCCACAAGGACGGGCACG
>DNCF01000028.1:4543-4775 GCA_003484545.1 Massilia sp.
TCCGCCACAAGGACGGGCACGACGTCATCACCATGGTCTACGCCGCCCCGCTGGTCGACGCCGCCGGCGTGCACCGCGGCTGGATGAGTTCGGTCGTCGACATCACCGCGCAGAAGCAGGCGGAAGCGCGCCAGCGCGAGCAGGACCTGCGCCTGCAGCGCAGCGCGCGCCTGGCCAGCGTCGGCGAGATGGCCTCCACGCTGGCGCACGAACTGAACCAGCCGCTGATGGC
>DNCF01000027.1 GCA_003484545.1 Massilia sp.
GACCCTGGTCACGCGCGCCGGTCCGGGCACCAAGATCCTGTGCCTGGGCAATATCGCCCAGATCGACACGCCTTATCTGACCGAAGGGTCGAGCGGCCTGACCTATGTGGTCGACCGCTTCAAGGGCTGGGCGCACAGCGGCCACGTGACCCTGGCGCGCGGCCAGCGTTCGCGTTTGGCCGACCACGCGAGCGACGTGCTGTAAGCGGTTTGTGCTTTGATAAAAAACCTGCGCGCCTCGCGGCCCGCAGGTTTTTTTTCGGCCATGCTTTCGTAGGGTGGGCACTCGTCCCCACGCGGTCGTACCTTCGAACACCCCACCGTTAAAAGGATCACGATGAACAAGAACATGAAAACGACTCTCGCTGCATTGCTCACCGCCACCCTGGCGCTCTCCAGCGCCGCCCACGCTGCCGCCCTCGACCAGTTCAAGGCCTTCGTCTCCGGCACCAAGTCCGCCAAAGGCGAATTCACCCAGCAACAACTGCGCAAGTCCGCCAACAGCAAGGCCACCCCGGCCTCGAGCGGCAGCTTCGTCTTCGCTCGCCCCGGCAAGTTTATCTGGAACTACCAGAAGCCCTACGAACAGCTGCTGCAGGCCGACGGCGACCAGCTCTACATCTACGACAAGGACCTGAACCAGGTCACGGTCAAGAAGCTGGGCAATGCCCTGGGCTCCTCGCCGGCCGCGATCCTGTTCGGCAGCAACGACCTGGAAAAGAACTTCACCCTGTCCGAAGCTGGTACCCGCGACGGCCTGGAATGGCTGAACGCCGTGCCGAAGGCGCGCGACACCACGTTCGAGCAGATCAGCATCGGCCTGCGCGACGGCATTCCGCAGGCGATGGAACTGAAGGACACGTTCGGCCAGACCTCGGTGCTGAAGTTCACCAACTTCCAGCGCAACCCGTCGCTGGGCGCCCAGCAGTTCAAGTTCGAGATCCCGAAGGGCGCGGACGTCATCAATAATTAACATTTGTTAAGGCGGTCCAAACAATTGTTTGGACTGCTTTGCGTCCGCTCCATGCGGAACAGGACTTCCTCGCGCAGGCCGTAGAATCGGTCCACGACCAACGGCAAGGCGAGGAATCCCCATGAAGGCAGTCCGCATCCATCACTACGGAGGACGCGAGGTCCTCTCCATCGACGACATCCCGGTCCCGACCATCGCCCCGGACGAGGTGCTGGTGCGGGTCGTGGCCGCCTCCATCAACCCGGTCGACTGGAAAGTGCGCGAGGGCTACCTGGCGCAGATGATTCCGCACGCGCTGCCGCTGACCCTCGGCTGGGACGTGTCCGGCGTGGTCGAGCAGGTCGGCGCCCAGGTCACGCAGTGGCAGGCCGGCGACGCCGTCTTTTCGCGCCCCGATCTCGCCCGCAACGGGACTTACGCCGAGTACGTCGCGATCCGCGCGGGCGAATGCGCGCGCAAGCCGCGCACTATCTCGCACGTGGAAGCGGCCTCGCTGCCGCTGGCCGGCATCACGGCCTGGGAGGCCATGATGGACACGGCCAAGGTTGGGCCGGGCCAGCGCGTGCTGGTCCAGGCCGGTTCCGGCGGCGTCGGCTCGCTCGCGATCCAGCTGGTAAAGGCGGCGGGCGCCACCGTCGTTGCCACAGCGTCCGGCCGCAACCGCGCGCTGGTGGAGTCGCTGGGCGTGGACCAGTTCGTGGACTACACGGCGACCAGGGTAGCCGACGCGGTCGAACCGGTCGACGCCGTGTTCGACACCATCGGCGGCGAGGTGCAGGAGGCCGCCTGGAGCATTCTGAAGCCGGGCGGCATCCAGGTCTCGATCATCAGCCCGCCCAGCGAGGAAAAGGCGACCGAGCTGGGCGTGCGCGCCGGCTTCGTCTTCATCGGGCCGAACGCGCCGGTGCTCGAGCGCCTGGCGGCCATGGTCGACGGCGGCCGGTTGCGGCCGATCGTGGGCGCCGAGTTCGCGCTGGAGGACATCGCCGCCGCGCACGCGCTCAGCGAAAGCGGGCGGGCGGTGGGCAAGATCGTGGTGTACGTCGGCAAGCCCTGAACCCTTGCGCTGAAATTTTTGCTGACCTGCGATAACGCCGCGGTTACACTGTGGCGCTTGCACGGATAGCAATTTCGCCTGCCCCATACGGCAAAGGCGGCATGGTGCTGCCGGCGACAATCGATGATCAAACAAAAACAGGGATGGCGTCATGCGTGTGCGCTTGCTGGCGAGCACAACAATGTTGTGGCTGATGACTGGAGCGGCCTGGGCGGCGGAGCCACCGCCGCCGCTGGAGTGCGGGACGATCGCGTATCCGGCCGAGGCCGCTGCCTATAACCTCGAGGGCACTACCGGCGTCGAGTACGAGGCGGCGGCCGACGGGCGGCTCGTTGGCCTGTCGATCAAGCGCTCCAGTGGCTGGCGCATGCTGGACGAGGCGACGATCGACATTCTTTCGGGATGCCGTCTGGCCAGCGTGCCGGCCGCCGGGCTTGTCGGCAAGCGCAAGACCATCGAATACGTCTGGTCGCTGGACGGCGCGCCTTCGCGCCAGGCGCTGGTGCCCGGCAGTTGTGCGCCCTCGGACCGGTTCGCGGGTTTTCGCGCCCTGGACACCGCGGCGAGCGCCGCGGACGGCATACTCGTTCGGGCCATGATAGGCGCGGCGGGAGACCCGTATTACGTGAAGTCCGAGGCCGCAGGCGAGGGCGAGGGTGCCGCGGAATTGGCTGCGCTGGCGACTGCCTACCTGCGCAGCTGCCGTTTCGCCCTTCCGCCCGGAGAGCGCTCGCCCGGCGACAATGCGATCTTCGGCCGCGTCCTGCTGAAATAGACTTCCTGGATCACGCGCTCGCGGCGCCTGCCTGCATCGGCTACACTAGCCGCATGTACAACACTTTGCACCCGAACCATGCTGTTGCGCGGCGCGCCGGAGGCCGCCGTGGATGACCTTTTCAAGAACGAACCCGCGCCGCCGCTGGCCGAGGCGCTGCGCCCGCGCACCATCGGCGAAGTCATCGGCCAGAGCCACCTGCTGGGCGAGGGCAAGCCGCTGAACCTGGTGTTCAAGTCGGGCAAGCCGCACTCGATGATCCTGTGGGGGCCGCCGGGCGTCGGCAAGACCACGCTGGCGCGCCTGACCGCCTACGCCTTCGACTGCGAATTCATCGCGCTGTCCGCCGTGCTGTCGGGCGTGAAGGACATCCGCGCCGCCGTCGAGCAGGCCGAGCAGTACCTGGCGCGCGGCAAGCACACGATTCTCTTCATCGACGAGATCCACCGCTTCAACAAGTCGCAGCAGGACGCCTTGCTGCCCTTCGTGGAGTCTGGCCTGGTCACGCTGATCGGCGCCACCACCGAGAACCCGTCCTTCGAGGTCAACTCCGCACTGTTGTCGCGTTCCCAGGTCTACGTGCTGAAGGCCCTGAACGAGGACGAGATGCGCCAGCTCCTCAAGCGCGCGCAGGAGCGGGTGCTGAAGCACCTGACGTTCGACGAGGTGGCGGTGAACACCCTGGTCGGCTATGCCGACGGCGACGCGCGCCGCTTCCTGAACCTGCTCGAGCAGACCAAGACCTCGGCCGAGACTTCCGGCGTGACCCACATCACCGGCGACTTCGTCGACAACGCGCTCACGCTCAATTCGCGCCGCTTCGACAAGGGCGGCGACAATTTCTACGACCAGATCTCGGCCCTGCACAAGTCGGTGCGCGGCTCGCACCCGGACGCGGCCCTGTACTGGCTGTGCCGCATGCTCGATGGCGGCGCGGACGCCAAGTACCTGTCGCGCCGCATCGTGCGCATGGCCTGGGAAGACATCGGCCTGGCCGACCCGCGCGCCATGCAGATCGCCAACGACGCCGCCACCACCTACGAGCGCCTGGGCTCGCCCGAAGGCGAACTGGCGCTGGGCCAGGCCGTGGTGTATCTCGCGATCGCGGCCAAGAGCAATGCCGGCTACAACGCCTTCAATGCCGCCATGGCGTTTGTCCGCAAGGACAGGTCGCGCGAAGTGCCGGTGCACCTGCGCAATGCGCCGACCAAGCTGATGAAGGAGCTCGGCTACGGCCACGAGTACCGCTACGCCCACGACGAGCCGCACGCCTACGCGGCCGGCGAAACCTACCTGCCCGAGGGCATGCGTGAACCGGGCTGGTACCAGCCGGTGCCGCGCGGGATGGAAGCGAAGATCGCGGACAAGCTGGCCTTCCTGCGCCAGCTCGACGCCGATGCGCAGGACGGTGCGCAGGAGTGAAGCGCGCAGGGCGGGGCCGCAAGGGCGCGCCCTGCCGCGGCGCATTCCAATCCACCGCACATCGATGACCGAATCATCCAAATAATTCGGGTCGGCTTGGTACAATTGTGGTTTCGACATAGCCAAGTCCAACCCGACATGATTGACATCCAACTTCTCCGCAAAGACATCGACAACGTCGCCGCCCGCCTGGCGGCCCGCAAGTTCCAGCTCGACGTGAGCGCCTTCAACGCGCTGGAGGCCGAACGCAAGTCGATCCAGACCCGCACCGAGGAACTGCAGGGCAAGCGCAACTCGCTGTCCAAGCAGATCGGCATGCTCAAGGGCAAAGGCGAAGATACGACGAGCGTGATGGCGGAAGTGGCCGGCCTGGGCGACGAGCTGAAGGCCAACGAAGTGGCGCTGGGCGAGGTGCAGCGCAAGATGGCCGATTTCATGGCGGCGATCCCGAACCTGCCGCACGAGTCGGTTCCGGTCGGCCAGGACGAAACCGGCAACGTGGAAGTGCGCAAGTTCGGCACCCCGCCGGCCTTCGACTTCGAAGTGAAGGACCACGTCGACATCGGCGAGAAGCTGGGCCTGGACTTCGACACCGCGACCAAGCTGACCGGCTCGCGCTTCTCGGTCATGAAGGGCGGCATCGCGCGCCTTCACCGTGCGCTGGCCCAGTACATGCTCGACACCCACACCGAAAAGCACGGCTACACCGAGTGCTACACCCCTTACATGGTGAACGCCGATTCGCTGCGCGGCACCGGCCAGCTGCCGAAGTTCGGTGAAGACCTGTTCGCGGTGAAGAAGGGCGGCGCGGAAGGCGAGGGCGAGAACTTCTACCTGATCCCGACCTCCGAGGTGACGCTGACCAACGTGGTGCGCGACGAGATCGTCCCGCTCGATACGCTGCCGATCAAGATGACCGCCCACACCCCGTGCTTCCGCTCGGAAGCGGGCAGCTACGGCCGCGACACCCGCGGCATGATCCGCCAGCACCAGTTCGACAAGGTCGAACTGGTGCAGATCGCCCATCCGGAGCATTCCTACGCTGCGCTGGAAGAGATGGTCGGCCAGGCCGAGTTCATCCTGCAAAGCCTGGGCCTGCCTTACCGCGTGATGTCGTTGTGCACCGGCGACATGGGCTTCGGCGCGGCCAAGACCTACGACCTGGAAGTCTGGTTGCCGGCGCAAAACACCTACCGCGAGATTTCCTCGCTGTCGAACATGGAGGCCTTCCAGGCCCGCCGCATGGCCGCGCGCTTCCGCAATGCCCAGAACAAGCCGGAGCTGCTGCACACGCTCAACGGCTCGGGCCTGGCGGTCGGTCGCACCCTGGTGGCGGTGCTGGAGAACTTCCAGCAGGCCGACGGCAGCGTGATCGTTCCGGAAGTGCTGCGTCCCTACATGGGTGGCCTGGAGCGCCTGGCGCCTGCGGCCTGAGCTTGTTGAAGCGGACGGAGTCGATTCGACGCGAATTGGCTCTTCCGTTTTTGCAAGAGCATCGCTATAATGCGTGTCTCTTGCAGCGACCGCGCCGCACCGAATTAGGAGAGGTGGCAGAGTGGTCGAATGTACCTGACTCGAAATCAGGCGTACGGGTGACCGTACCGTGGGTTCGAATCCCACCCTCTCCGCCAGTAAATGAAAAAGGCTCCCCATGGGAGCCTTTTTTATTTGCTGGCGGAGAGGAGCAAGGCCCCTGCGGGCCTTGCGTGTGGGATTCGAAGCCTTGCGCGTACTCGCGCAAGGGCGGCCCGCGGCACGTGGGCGAATCCCACCCCCCATGCGACCGCAGGGAGCCTAAATTGCTTTTGGGCCTTTCGCAGTTCGTTTTTGGGCCTTTCGCAGTTCGTTTTTGGGCTGCGCAGTTCGCTTTCGAATTTGGGCAGTTGAGCCAGCCATCCCGACTTCCGACGCACCCCGCAGCCGTCCCCAAAAAAATTTACACTCAGAACATCTTTCCCCTTCCCACAACCACCAAACCTTCGCTATAATGCGGCCTCGCTTGCAACGACCGCAACGCACCGAATAAGGAGAGGTGGCAGAGTGGTC
>DNCF01000400.1:0-303 GCA_003484545.1 Massilia sp.
AGTGCAGGCGGTCGAGCAGGACCTGGGCGCGCAGCAGGCGCTCGAATTCGGCGCGCTCGACGGCGGCAGCGTCGGCCGCCGCCGGCTGCTGAGCGGCCTGGAGCGGGGCCGCGTTCGGCAGGCCCGGCTGGATGGCAGGTGGATTCTGGGCAGGCGCAACCTGGGCGGATGCGACCGGAAGGGCGCCGGCAAGGGCGGCGATGACGAGGGGGGTAATCATTTTCTGCATTTGGCACCTGCGATACTTACTGAGGGAAACCTCAGCCTAGGCGCGACCACCAGTCCGGTCTGTGCGGAAACGTA
>DNCF01000400.1:506-6154 GCA_003484545.1 Massilia sp.
CGGCGGTATCGGCCAGCGCGCTACAATCGCGCCATGAGCCACGATGCCACATCCCATTCGATCACGCTGCAGCCGCTGGATTGCGGTTTCCCCAGCGGCGGCGCGACCATCCTCGAGGCCGCCGAGGCGGTCGGCGTCGACTTGCCGAATTCCTGCCGCAACGGCACCTGCCGCACCTGCATCTGCCGTCTCGACAGCGGCACGGTGCGTTACCTGGTCGAATGGCCCGGCCTGTCGATCGAGGAAAAGCGCGAAAACTACCTGCTGCCCTGCGTCGCGGTGCCGACCTCCGACGTGGTGGTCAACGCGCCGCTGGCGAAGCGGCTGGCGTGGTAGCGCTGGCCAGCGCCTTGTCGATCGCGGCCGCCACCAGCGGCCAGGCGAAGGACGTCGCCGCCACCTCGTCGTAGTGGCTGGCGCCGGGCAGGATCACGACCTCGGCGCTGTCGCCGGCCGCTTTCGCGCGCGCTGCGTAGTCATGGGCGACGCGCGGCGGCGAGATCGTGTCCAGTTCCCCCGTCACCAGGATCGTGTGCACGCCGTTGGGCATGAGCTCGGCGGCATTGGTGTCGGCATACACGTCGGGCCGGCCCGGACCGGGCTGCCCGGCCAGTTCCGGCGTGTCGCGTCCGCAGCTGGTCTTGATCAGCTCGCGTTCACGGCGCAGGTCGGCCAGGCCGCCCAGGCTCACCACCGCGCGCACCGGCAGCATGCGCTCGCGGTACAGCGGGCTGGCTTTCGGTATGCGCGCGCGGCCGGCGATCCACTGCACCAGCTGGCCGCCGGCCGAGTGGCCGACCGCCACCACGCGATGAAGATCGAGGCGGTGGGCACCGGCCTGGCGCGACAGGGCATCGAGCGCCGCATGCATGTCCTCGTACATCCCGGGATAACCGCCGCCGGCCTCGTCGACGCGGCGGTATTCCACGTTCCACACCGCAAAGCCGCGTTCACGCAGGGCGCCGGCCATGTTGCGCAACTGGGTGATGCCGCCGAACTTCTCGGTCCAGCAGCCGCCGTGGACCAGCACCGCGACCGGGAAGGGCCCGGCGCCTTGCGGCACGAACAGCTCGGCATATTGCGAGGGCGCGGAACCGTAGGCGATGCGCGCGTCGGGGGCGGGGCCGCTCAGGGCCATGTAGTCGTCGAGCTTCATCGGGGCGGCGTCGGCGTTGGCCATCAGGGCGGCCGGGAGCAGGGCGGCAAGGATCATGGAGCGCAGCTTCATCGAGGGAAAATGTTGAGGGAAAGCTGCACTATACCGGGGCTTTCCCGGTTGCGCACGATTGAAAACCTTTCCCGTTCTTCCATGCTAGTCTGCGCAAAACGTCAATGTTTTCACAACCATGGGAGGACGAAGATGAGCCAGTCGAAATCGGGCGGCAGCCCGCAGAACAAGCAGTCGGACAACCTGTCGGAAGAGGACCTGGCCAAGCAGCGCGCCGGCAAGGAAGACAAGAGCAGCCATGACGCCAAGTCGCGCGTGAAGGCCGGTACCGGCGAGGGCGCCGGCGGCGGCGCCAAGCAGAAGCAGAACCACTGAAACAAAGGCAAGGCAAGGCGCATCGCAGCCGGCCCGCAGCCGGCTGCGACGTGCGCATTTACAGAAAGGACAACGATGGAAACGAACGACCCGCGCGACGAGTATGGTGCGATGCGTGCCCCGCTGCGCGCCCATTCGACGCCCGATCCGGAGCAGACCCCGACTCCGCCCACCATTCCGGTTCCCGACGACGTGCCCGATCCGGCGCACGCCCCGGTCGAGGAACCCGTGATTCCCGAGCCGCCGATCCGGGCAGGCTGAGACCGCGCCCGGTCCGCGCTCGCTTGGGGCTCACCCCGCGCTCAGGCGCGACGCTTCCGCAGTGAACGGCCAGGCCTGTTCACCGCGGATATCTCCACTCCGCCGTGGCCGTCAGGTCTTGCCTTCCCCCTGGTCCTTCTTCTCGCCCGACGGCAGCGGCGGGATCTGGCGGATCATCTCTTCCGTTTCCCTTTGCGCCGGCGTCTTCTCGCCGCTGCCGATGTCGTCCTCGTGCAGGATGGCGCCGCCCTTGGCCGCCGGGTCCGAACTCTGTCGTGGATTGCTCATGGTATGTACTCCTTGCGTTGACAATGTTGGAACAATCCTAACAGCCAGGGTTCGCGATCGGCGCGCAATAGAGTCGCCGCCGATGTTGTAATTCACACAAAGTTACAATTATGTTCGGTGTCGAACGTTCCTTGTTTATGAGTTTTTTTATAATATTCATTCAAATTCGGTTCAGTTACGGAGACACACAGATGGGCAATTCGCTGCACAACAAGATTTACCTCGGCCGCAACCACGGCTTCACCTCGCGCCGCTTCCAGGGCGTGCTGGCGGTGGCCGGCATCATCGGCGCCGGCCTGGTCTGGGTTGCCCTGCGCACGCTGCGCTAAGCGGGTTCGATCGGCGCTGTCGATTGCCGCCGGCGGAACGGGTAATGCCGCCGCAAGTGCCCGCCATGGTTGTCGCCACGGCCCGCGGCGGTTACCATGTCGGCCGCACGAACCATGAAAGCGGCAATGAAGAACGAAAAACTGACGACTGACGAATACAACGCGCTCGAATTCATTCGCGGCGGCGCGCGCAACGACCGGGTGAATGCCTGCGTCGGGCGCAATGCGAAGCGCCTCGCGGGCCTGAAGATGGTCCAGTACGGCCGCAACGGCAGCCTGGCCCTGACCGAGAAGGGGCAGGAAGTCCTGTTCCTGCGCAGTTGCGTCGAAGCCCTGCAGGCCTTGTCCGAGGACCCGGCCGCGCCGGTGGCGGGCGACGTCGTCCAGTTCCTCAGCCGCAAATCGCACATCGCGCCGCGCGCCGAGGGCGGCTTCGAGGTCACGGCCAAGGGGCGGGAGTCGCTGGCCGACATCCTGGCGCAGCAGCCGCGCAAATAAGCGTTCTGCGCCTGCTCGTAGGGTGGGCGCGGCCGGCGTAGGCACTCCGTGCCCACGCGTTACGTGCGTATGCTTTCTATGTTGGCTGGGACGTCTTGCCCGCTAACGTCGATCCCGCCTGTTTCGCGTTCATCGCATACGTTGCGGTCGACACATCGCCGCATGTAACTGCCGGCCACGTGCGTAGCGCGTGGGCACGGGATGCCCACCTTACGACAACCCCAGCTTTTTTCAACCGCGCCGGCGCCGGTGCGGATAGACGAGCGTACGCACGGCGATCTCCGCCGGGACGTTCATCGCCGCCAGGAATTCGGCCGCGCGCTGCAGGCCGAGCGTGGGAATCGAGGCCACCGCCTGGTTGACCAGGTCGCGCGTGCGCAGGTCGGTCCGGGTGACGCGCGGCCTGGCCGCGGGCGTCGGGTGTCCCTGTACTTCTTCCATCTTCACATCAACTCCGTTAATTGCAATAGAGACATTGCTATTGTAGAGGAATGATGTAGAGATTTCTACAAAGAATTACCTAGCAACATGATCAGGCGGTCACCGGCTCGGGCTCGACCGCGGCGGTCTCCTCCGGCGCCAGGCCGCGTCCTTCCACCAGCAGTTGCTCGAACTCGGGCGCCGGCAGCGGACGGCTGAAGTAATAGCCCTGGATCTCGTCGCAGCCGTGGCGGCGCAGGTAGTCGAGCTGCTCCCCGGTTTCCACGCCCTCGGCGATCACGGCCAGCTTCAGGTTGTGCGCCAGCGCGATGATCGAGGTGACGATGGCTTCGTCGTTGGCGTCGCGCGTGATGTCGGCCACGAAAGAGCGGTCGATCTTCAGCACGTCGATCGGGAAGCGCGACAGGTAGGACAGGCTCGAGTAGCCGGTGCCGAAGTCGTCGATCGACAGGTTCACGCCCAGCGCCTTCATCCGGTGCAGCAGTTCCACCGCCGGCGTGACGTCGCTCATGAACAGGCTTTCGGTGAGCTCGATCTCCAGGTACCGCGGTTCGAGTCCGGTGTCCTGCAGGATTTGCTCGATGCTTTCGATCAGGCCGGCGGCGGCGAACTGGCGCGCCGACAGGTTCACGGCCACGCGCAGCTTCTCGAAACCGGCATCCTGCCAGGCCTTGTTCTGGGCGCAGGCGGTGCGCATCACCCAGGCCCCGATCGGCACGATCAGCCCGGTTTCCTCGGCAATGCTGACGAAGCGGCTCGGCGGCACCATGCCCAGTTCCGGGTGCTGCCAGCGGATCAGGGCTTCCATGCCGACGATCTTGCCGCTCTTCATGTCGAGCTGGGGCTGGTAGTACAGCACGAATTCGTCGCGTTCGAGGGCATTGCGCAGCGCGCCCTCGATGCGCACGCGTTCCAGCGACTCTTCGTTCATCGCCGGGGTGTAGAACTGGAAGTTGTTGCGGCCCAGCTTCTTGGCGCGGTACATCGCGATGTCGGCGTGTTCGATCAGGGCGTCGGCCGGCGTGCTTTCGCTCGGGTAGACGGCCACGCCGATGCTGCAGGTGACGAAGAATTCCTTGGTGCCGAGCATGACCGGCTGGGCCACCGCGTCCATCACGCGCTGCACGATGTCGACCGTCAGGTGCTGCTCGCCATGCTCGGACAGGATCACCACGAATTCGTCGCCCGACAGGCGCGCCACCGTGTCCGAATCGCGCAGCGAGGAGCGCAGGCGCGCCGCCACCGTCATCAGGAGCACGTCGCCGGCCTTGTGGCCCATGCTGTCGTTGACGAACTTGAAGCGGTCGAGGTCGATCAGCATGACCCACACCGGATTCGCGCTGCGGGTGGCGTAGGCCACCGCCTGGCTCAGCCGGTCCTGCAGCAGCGAACGGTTGGGCAGGCCGGTCAGCACGTCGTGCTGGGCCACGTGGTGCACGCGCTGCTCGGTCAGCTTGCGCGCCGTGATGTCGGAACCGGTGCCGCGGTAGCCCTGGAAGTTGCCGTGCTCGTCGAACACCGGTTGGCCGCTGACCAGGAACCAGCGCGTGTCGCCATTGTCGTCGAGCACCTGGTATTCGAGGTCGCTGAAGGCCTCGTGGGCTTTCACCTGGGCGATGTGGGCGCGCCCGGATTCGGTGTCGGCCAGGCCTTCCATGTACTCCCAGCGCGTCTTGCCGAGCACGCGCTCGACCATCACGCCGGCCTTCTCGGCGAAGCCGCCGGTGATCATCGTGAAGCGGTAGTTGCGGTCCTGCTCCCAGTACCAGTCCGAGGACATCGCCACCAGCTGGCGGAAGCGCTGTTCGCTTTGCTGCAGGGCCTTCTCGGTGCGCTCGCGCGCGATCATGTCGTCCACCAGGCGGCGGTTGGTGCGCTTCAGGTCGGCCGTGCGCTTGCGCACCAGCTGCTGCACGCGCCGGGTACGCATGCCGGACGCCTGGACCCAGGCCGCCGTGAGCAGGCTGAGCAGGATGCCGCCGGCCAGGGTCGCCAGCGAGGCCAGGTGGTCGGCCGCGAACGGGCGCGGCAAGGCGATGATTTCGACCAGCCAGGGGCGGCCGGCGGCCTCGATCGTACGCACCAGGCTGGAGCGGTGTTCTGGAGCGATCCAGGCGCTCATGGTGTCGCGCGGCACCGGCGCGTCGTCGGTGCGGGTGCTGAAGATCAGGCTGGCCGGGTCGGGCTTGTCCGAGGCATAGACCGACATCACGATCTGCCTGTCGTCCAGCAGGTTGGCGCTGGCCAGGGCGTTGTGCACCAGGTCGCGTGCGCGCACGATGATGGTG
>DNCF01000400.1:6412-6677 GCA_003484545.1 Massilia sp.
CGTGCGCGCACGATGATGGTGGTGTCGCCCAACGGCTTGCCGCTGCGGTCGCTCAGCGGCATGACCAGCTGGAAGCTCGGCTGCGGATAGGTGTCCTGGACCAGCGGGAACAGCCCGCTGGCGATGGCGCGGCCTTCGGTGCGGGCGCGCTCCACCGCCTCGCGGATCTCGGGGCGGGTGCCCGAATCGAAGCCGAAGGCCGGTTCGTTGCCGGCCATCGGCTCGAGGTAGTAGACGACGTGGTACTGCGCCCGCCGTTCGGCCG
>DNCF01000503.1:0-11295 GCA_003484545.1 Massilia sp.
CAGCGCGGGCGCCGTGCCCAGCACGCCCGCCTGCACGTGGCGCACCACCCAGTCCGGCTCGACGCTGCAGGCGCGCGCGAGCTCGTCCAGGCTAAGTGCCACCTCGTCGATCAACACCCCGGTCAGCGTGTCGTTCGCAAACATCTTCACCTCCTCAAGCGGATCTCGGATTGAATGCCAGGTCGCGCGCCATCGCCTGGTAGAGCGCGCGCGCCTTGTCGTCGTTCGCCGGCGGCAGCACGACGTCGAGGATGAGGTAGAGGTCGCCCGGCGGATTGCCGGGGATGCCCCTGCCCTTCAGGCGCAGCTTGCGCCCGCTCTGCGAGCCCGGCGGCACCGATACTTCGACCGTACCCGAGGGCGTCGGCACCGCCACCTTTTCGCCGAGCGCGGCTTCCCAGGGCGTCACCGGCACGTTCTCGTAGACGTGGGTGCCCTCGACGCGGTAGCGCGGGTCGGGCGCGAACTGGATCTCCAGGTAGAGGTCGCCGGGCGGCCCGCCGCCGTGCCCCTCGTGCCCCTGCCCCGCCAGCCGCAACTGCTGGCCCGGGGTGACGCCGCGCGGGATGGTGACGTTGAGCTTTTTCTCCTGCATGCTGGCGCGCCCCGGCCCGTCCTGGCGCGGCACGCGCAGGCTCACCGTGCGCGTCGTGCCTTGGTAGGCATCAAGCAGGTCGATCGTGATTGCGGCGTGGATGTCGTCGCCGCGCATCTGGAAGCTGCCGCCGCGGCGCGTGCGGCCGACGTGCGCGAACAGGTCCGCAAAGAAATCGTCCGCGCCCGCGCCGGCAAAGTCGTATTGCTCGCCCCAGTCCGGCGGCGGACGGAACTGCTCGCCGGCATGGTGCCCACGGCCGAGCCCGTCGTAGGCCGCGCGCTTTTCCGCGTTGCCGAGCACTTCGTAAGCTTCGTTGATTTCCTTGGTCTTCTGGTCCGCGTCCGCGTGCTTGCTGACATCGGGATGGTACTTGCGCACCATCTTGCGATACGCCTTCTTGATGTCGTCCGCGGAGGCATTCCTGTCGACGCCAAGGGTCTGGTAATAGTCCTTGTATTCCACAATGCACTCCCGCAATTCGCGCAATGGCTATTCATGGTTGCAGCGCCGCCGTGTCCAACAACGCCCACGGCGTACGCTGCCGTCTGCCTGCCAGATGGGGGCGCGGGGCGGAAAATCAAAGTTGAACACAGCGCATGCGCGACTGCGGCGCACGTCAGACAGTGCCAGCCACCGTCCGCCTGCTTAACCGGTAAAATCGCGGGTTTCAAGAACAAAAATACTGCCCATGACCACCAGTACCACGCTCAGCACCGCGCCTTCCCCTGTCCGCACCGAAATCGCCACCCTCTGGAAGCTGTCGTGGCCGATGCTGGTGGGCCAACTGGCGACGGTGGGCATGGGCGTGGCCGACGTGGCGATGACGGGCCACGTCAGCGCCGACGAGCTGGCCGCGGTCTCGCTCGGCACCTCGGTGTGGTCGATCGTGCTGGTCACCGTGATGGGCACGATGATGTCGATTAACACCGTCGTCGCCCACGAACTCGGCGGCGGACGCTACGACAAGATCCCGCACTCGGTGCGCCAATCGCTGTGGAAGGGCCTGATCGTCGGCCTGGTCGCCTGCCTGCTAGCCAACCTGTGCACCCTGCTGTTCGACCATATCGGGCTGGGCAAGGCCGTGGCCGACCGCGCTTCGCTGTTCCTGCACGTGATCAGCATCGGCATGCCCGCCTTTGCCTGCTACCGCGCGCTGTACGGCTATACGACGAGCATCAACCAGACCAAGCCGATCATGATCATCGCCATCTTCGGCCTGCTGTTCAACGTCGCCAGCAACTGGTTGCTGGTGTTCGGCAACTGGGGCTTTCCGAAGCTGGGCGCGGTCGGCTGCGCGGTGTCGACCGCGGTCGGCATGTGGTTGATGTTGTTCGCCATGGTCGCCTGGACAAAACTGTCCAGTGCCTACCGCCTGACCTATCCGTTCACGCAGTGGGAAGGCCCCGACTGGGCCGAACTGAAGAACATGTTCCGCCTCGGCCTGCCGATCGGCGTCACCTATTTTGCCGAGGTCAGCGCCTTCGGCCTGATCAGCCTGCTGGTGGCGCGCTTCGGCGTGGTCCAGGTGTCGGCGCACCAGATCGCGCTGAACTTCGCGTCCCTGGTGTTCATGGTGCCGCTCAGCTTCGGCATCGGCCTGCTCACCCGCGTCGGCCAGGCGATGGGCGAAGGCAATCCGCAGCGGGCGCGCTTCGTCGCCTGGGTCGGCGTCGGCATGTCGGTGAGCTTCGGCGTGCTGTCGGCCGCCTGCATCGCGATCTTCCGCTGGGAAATCGCGCGCGCCTATACCTCGGACCCGGCGGTACAGGAGGCCTGCGTGCACCTGCTGCTGTTCGCGGCCCTGTTCCAGCTGTCGGATGCGACCCAGGTCGCCACCGCCTCGGCGATCCGCGGCTACCAGGTGACCCGTCCGCCGATGATCATCCAGCTGGTCGCCTTCTGGGGCTTCTCGCTGCCGCTCGGCTATATCTTGGGCATCGCGCCGTCCTGGTTCGGCCTGGCGCCCGCCGCGCCGATGGAAACCACCGGCTTCTGGATCGGCCTGGTGCTGGGGCTGACGATTGCCGCGGTGCTGCTGACCTGGTCTTTCGACCGCTTGTCGCGGCAGAAGGTGCGCGCGGCGGCGCATTGAAGCAAAAGCTGTTGCATTCCCTGGGTACATACTGCTTTTAGGGTGCCACTCTGGTATTGTCTCGTCCGTTGCATTTAGCCAAAACTAACGAGACAATCAATGCGCCTTCTCCTCTGCCTCCTGGCCGCGCTCGCGGCCGCGCCCGCGTCCGCCGAACGGCTCACGCTCGACCGTATCCACGGCGAAACCTCGCTTGCCGGCCCCGGCGTGAAAACCCTGAAAGTATCGCCCGACGGCGAACGCGTGACTTTCCTGCGCGGCCGCGACGACAACCAGTTCCAGCAGGACCTGTGGGAATACAACATGAAGGACAAGACCACGCGCCGCCTGGTCGACTCCAAGAAACTGGTCCCCAACGAAGAACTGTCGCTCGAGGAAAAGGCGCGCCGTGAACGCGCGCGCACCGCCAGCCTGTCGGGCATCATCAGCTATAGCTGGTCGCCCGATGGCAAGCAGCTGCTGGTGCCGATCGCCGGCGACCTCTACCTGGTCGACGTCGCGAAGCCGGATGCCGCGCGCAAAGTGGCGTCGGGCAATGTGCTCGATCCGAAGATTTCGCCGAAGGGCCGCTACGTTTCGTTCGTGCGCAACCAGAACCTGGTCGTGATCGACCTGAAGACCGGCGCCGAGCGCCAGCTGACCACGGACGGCAAGGGCACCGTGCACAACGGCGAGGCCGAGTTCATCGCGCAGGAAGAGATGAGCCAGACCACCGGCTACTACTGGGCACCGGACGACTCCGCGATCGCCTACAAGCGCTACGACGAAGCGCCGGTGCCGGTGGCGCGCCGCTTCGAGATCTTCGCCGACCGCACCGAGGTGATCGACCAGCACTACCCTGCCGCCGGCGATCCGAACGTGCTGGTCGACCTGTTCATCGTGTCGCCGGAAACCGGCGTGTCGCGGAGAATCGACCTGGGTCCCGAGAAGGACATCTACCTGGTACGCGCCGACTGGAGCGCGGACGGCAAGACCCTGGCCTACCAGCGCCAGACGCGCGACCAGAAGCGCCTGGATTTGATTGCGGTCGATGCCGCCACCCTGCAGCAGCGTCCCCTGCTCACCGAAACCTCGCCGACCTGGGTCAGCATCCACAACGACCTGCGCTTCCTGAAGAACCGCCCGGCCTTCATCTGGGCCTCGGAACGCAGCGGCCGCAACCACCTCTACCTGTACGACCTGAACGGCAAGCTGCTGCACCCGATCTCGCGCGGCGAATGGGGCATCGACGAGGTGCTGGCCGTGGACGAAAAGGCCGGCAAGGTCTACGTCTCGTCGAACCGCGACGCCGTCATCGACAAGCAGACCTATGCGCTGGCGCTGAACGGCAGCACCGCCAACAAGCCGGCCCGCATCACCAAGGGCGACGGCTGGCACGAGGCCAGTTTTGCCAGCAACGGCAAGATTTTCGTGGACACCTATTCCGATCCGCGCACCCCGCCGCAAGTGTCGATCCGCCGCGCCGACGGCGCCATGGTCGAGTGGCTCGCGCATAACGAGCTGAACGCGAACCACCCGTACGCGAAATACCTGCCGGACCACCTGCCGACCGAATACGGCACCATCAAGGCCAAGGATGGCCAGACCCTGCACTATTCGATGATCAAGCCGGCCAACTTCGACCCGACGAAGCGCTATCCGGTCTTCCTGTTCACCTACGGCGGCCCGCACTCGCAGCGCGTGACCCGTACCTGGGGTAACTATTTCGACCAGTACATGGCCCAGCAAGGCTTCGTGGCCTTCCGCCTGGACAACCGCGGTTCCGGCCGCCGCGAGCGCGCCTTCACCGACGTCATCTACAACAACCTGGGCAAGAACGAAGTCGAAGACCAGGTCACCGGCATCGAGTGGCTGGCCCAGCAGAGCTTCGTCGATCCGAAACGCGTCGGCGTGTTCGGCTGGAGCTATGGCGGCTTCATGACGCTGCGCCTGCTGGCGGCAGCATCCGACAAGATCGCGATGGGCGTGTCGGTCGCGCCGGTGACCGACTGGGCGCTGTACGACACCCACTACACCGAGCAGTTCGTCGGCGCCACCCCGAAGTCCGATCCGGCGGCCTACGAGCGCAGCGGCGTATTCGCCCACCTGGACGGCCTGAAGTCGCCGCTGCTGCTGGTGCACGGCATGGCCGACGACAACGTCCTGTTCACCAACAGCACCCGCCTGATCGACGAGCTCGTCAAGCGCAACGTGCAGTTCGACCTGATGACCTACCCGGGCGCCAAGCACGGGATCTCGGGCCGCACCAGCCAGCGTCACGTGTATGGCCTGATCGAGGCCTTCTTCAAGAAGAACCTGGGCGGCACCGCGCCGAACTGATCTTCCGGAACCTCGGCAAGCGCTTCCGCTCCTTGCCAAAAGGGCCTGAAAGCCGCTCTCCCAGCGGTTTTCAGGCCCTTAAATTTTTCCTCGTGGAAAAAAAGTCTTTCCGAGTTGGAATTAAATATTCCGTCATTACGCAAAAAGTCAACGATTTTTGTCTCATAAAAACAACGCTATACAAATTTTTTTTCACCCGATTTTCATACCCAAAATCCGTTTTTTCCTATAGGAATGTGTCTTTTAAGAACTCGGCCGTTCAGTTTCCAGTAACAAATTATGTCCCCACGGAATTAATTCCTCGCGGTATTCTGCGTATTCCTGATCTCACAGACGCTCTTCAACAAGCGCGCAATACACGAGGAATACCATGCAATCGATTCGCAGCAACGCCACCAACCGCATCGCTTTCGCCGTCTCCGCCCTGGTCGTTGGCGCCGCTTTTGCAGCACCCGCCTCGGCCGCCACGCTCAGCGTCGGCTCAGGCAAGACGTACGCTACCCCATGCAAGGCCTTCGCCGCCGCCAAGACCGGCGACGTGGTCGAAATCCAGGCCGCCACCTATTCCGGCGACGTCTGCGCCGTCAAGGCCAGCAACCTGACCATCCGCGGCGTGAACGGCCGCCCGAAGATCAACGCCAACGGCAAGGCCGCCCTGTCGAAAGGCACCTGGGTCATCCAGGGCAACAACGTCACCGTCGACAACGTCGAGATGTACGGCGCGAAGGTGGCCGACAAGAACGGCGCCGCCCTGCGCCTCGAAGGCACCAATTTCACGCTGCGCAACTCGTTCCTGCACGATAACGAGAACGGCATCCTGAGCGGCGCCAACACCGCCAGCACCGTGACCATCGAATACACCGAGTTCGGCCGCAACGGCTACGGCGACGGCTACAGCCACAACCTCTACATCGGCAAGGTCGCCAAACTCTACTTCCGCTACAACTTCTCGCACGACGCCAACGTCGGCCACAACCTGAAGTCGCGCGCCCTGTACAACATGATCGCGTACAACCGCTTCTCGAGCCTGCGTGCGGGCGAGACCGGCAGCACCGCGGCCGGCAAGCCGAGCTACGAGATCAACGTGCCGAACGGCGGCACCACCTACATCATCGGCAACGTGATCATGCAGCCGGCCTCGAACAACAACCCGGCCATGGTGTCCTACGGCGAAGAGGGTGTGGGCGACCGCAAGACCGACTTGTACGTGATCAACAATACCTTCGTGAACGACGAAAGCTCGCGCGGCACCTTCGTCACGGTGCGCAACGCGGCGACCCCGGCCAAGCTGATCAATAACATCTTCAGCGGCGGCGGCACGGTCACCACCCAGTCCTCCGCGGTGCAGAAAACCAACTACCGCTCGGTCTCGGGCGACTTCGTCAACAAGGCCGCCTACGACCTGCGTCCGGTTTCCGGCACCCAGATCGTGAATGCCGGCTCGAACCCGGGCACCTCGTCGGGCGGCCTGTCGCTGAAAGCCACCGCGAGCTACAAGCACACCGCGTCCTACGCCTCGCGTTCGACCCTGGGCGGCGCGATCGACATCGGCGCCTACGAGATCCAGTAAGCGGCGCCCATCCGCTTCGTGCCGCAAGCGCGATAGCAGGATGAGAAAAAGATGGAAGAAAAACGGGCCCCGGCGCGCTGAACGCCGGGGCCCGTTTTTTCATGGGGCTGCTGGCGGCCCCCGGCGCATCAGGCGCGGTCGATGCCGTCCTTCAGCACTTCCTTGGCATCGCCATATTTTTCCTGGGTCTTGCCCTCGACCTGGTTCTTCAGGCCCTTGGCTTCCTGTTCGCGGTTGCCGACCAGCTTGCCGGCTTCTTCCTGGATCTTGCCACCGATGTCTTGCAGTTTGCCTTCGACTTGGTCCTTGTTCATGATGGTTCTCCTTACAGGTTAGTCAAGTAAAGCGCGGACGATATGCCGCGCGATGGGTCCAGAATACGCCCGCGCCCCCTGCCCATCTGTACGGCCACGCACATAGCTCGTCCATACCTTGGCGCCGCCGTGCGCTGCTCATCCATGCGCCGGCCAGCCGGATGCAGTGGTAGTGTTGAATTATCCTTTTGATAATCAAACCAACCATGAGCGAACAATCCCCTTCCCTACCGCACACCGCCGAGGCGGACGCCACGCCCAGGCGCGGGCTGATGCGGCGCACGGCCATCATCAACGGCGTTGCCGCTCTTTTCATCCTGGGACTGGCCGCGGTCTGGTTCGCCGCCGACGCCCTGCTGCTGATCTTCGCCTGCATCCTGTTCGCGGTGCTGCTCTATAAACTGAGCGACATGCTGGCACAGCGCACGAGGATGAAACGCCAGGTCGCGCTGGCGGTCGTCGTGTTGCTGCTGTTTGCCATTGTCGGCTTGGGCGGCTGGGCCATGGCGCCGCAGATTGCCGAGCAGTCAAGCAAGCTGGCCGAAACCGTGCCGCAGTCGATCGAGAAGCTGCAGGGTTTCGTCAAGCAGCATCCGGTGCTGCAGCGCGTGGCGGCCGAGCTGCCGCCGCCGGAGCAGGCGCTCAAGCAGATGTCCTCGCTGGTGCCGAACGCCGGCCTGTTCTTCGGCGGCGTCATCGGCGCCCTGGGCAACGTGGTGATCATCCTCTTCGTCGGCATTTATTTCGCCGCCTCGCCGCACCTGTACACGAACGGTTTCATCAAGCTGGTGCCGCAGGCGAAGCGTCCGCGTGCGCGCCAGGTGATGAAGAAGTTGGGCGACACGCTGGGCAGCTGGCTGCTCGGCAAATCGATCTCGATGCTGATCGTCGGAGTCGCCACCTCGGTCGGCCTGGGTTTGCTGGGCGTGCCGCTTGGCCTGCTGCTCGGGATCATCGCCGGGCTGCTGGATTTCGTTCCCTATCTCGGCCCGATCCTGGCCGGCATCCCGGCGGTGCTGATTGCGTTTTCCATCAGCCCTGACCTGGCGCTGTACACCATCCTGCTGTTCACCGGCGTGCAGCTGGTCGAGGGTTATCTGCTGCAGCCGCTGATCGAATCGCGCGCCGTCGACCTGCCGCCGGCGCTGACCATCGTCATGCAGCTGGTGTTCGGCACCCTGTTCGGCTTTGCCGGCGTGGCGCTGGCGACACCGCTGGCGGCGGCGCTCAAGGTGCTGGTGCAGATGCTGTATGTGGAGGATGTGCTGGGGGATAAGGTGGAGGAGGACGAGAAGTCGTAATGGATAGCGGCGGCGCCGGGTTGTGCGAACGTCGCGCATCGCCGCGTGGGCACCAGTGCCCACCCTGCTCGCACCGCCAGAAACAAAACAGCCGCGACGTATCGCGGCTGCTGCGCTACGAGAGGAATCGGATCAGCGGTTGCCCTTGACGATGTCCTTCACGTCGCCCACTTTTTCCTGGACCTTGCCTTCCGCCTGGTTCGACAGGCCCTCCGACTGCTGCTGGCGGCTGCCGACGGCTTCGCCGACCTTTTCCTGGATCTTGCCGCCAATGTCCTTGGCCTTGCCTTTGATTTGGTCGTCGTTCATGTCATGCCCCTTCGGTTGAGTGATACGAAGCCCCACCTTAGGCCGGAGCGCCGGTACTTTCTGTACGTTCGTTAACATTGGGTTTGCGCCACAAGCTGGCCAGCCAGGGCTGCTGTTCGCGCGGCAAGCCTTCGGGGCGGTAATAATGGTAGAGCGGCGCGAAGCCGGCGCCGACCAGGTAACGCTCCCAGGCCGGATAGTCGTACCAGCTGCCGTAGCGCGGCCCGTTCCAGCCTTCCTCGTTGTGCCCGCGCGGATTCGAGCTGAACAGCACCCCGCCGGGCTTGAGCGTGCCATGCAGCGCGGCCAGCACGGCGGGCAGCGCCCTGCTGGGCACGTGGAACAGCGACGCATTGGCGAACACGCCGTCGAACATGTCCTTCGGCAAGTCCAGGTGCAGGAAGTCCTGGTGCCAGACCTCGCAGCCGCTGTAGTCGCGCGCCATGGTCACGAATTCCCGGGAACCGTCCAGGCCGATGGCGCGGTGGCCGAGCGTGGCGAAGGTCTTCAGGTCGCGTCCCGGTCCGCAGCCCAGGTCGAGCAGCGTGAACGGCGCCGGGGCCTCGATGGCGCCGAGCAGGGCCGCGATGTTCTGGCTGACGTCGTGGCCGATGGTGCCGGCGAAGAATTGCCGCGCATTGCGCTCGTAATGCGCGAGCGTGCGGCGCGAGATGTCGTCGAAGCGGTCGTCAAAGCGGTCGTCGAGCGGGTCGTCGGGGCTGTCGTTCATGGTGGCGAGAGAAACGGCGGCGCCGGCACCATGCCGGCGCCGGCTTGGAAAGAATCGGCTGGCGGGGGCGTCGCCCGATGGCGTCCCCGCTCGCCAGCTTACAACATCCCTTACCAGATGCGCACGCGCTCCTGCGGCGCCAGGTAGAGCGCCTGGCCCGGCTTGACGTCGAAGGCCTGGTACCAGGCGTCCAGGTTGCGCACGATGTAGGTGCGGTACTGGGCCGGGGCGTGGCCGTCGGTCAGCACGATGCGGCGCAGCGAGGCTTCGCGCATCTTGGTGCGCCAGCCCTGGGCGAAGCCGGTGAAGAAACGGCGTTCGCCCTCGACGCCCGCGCTCTTGCCTTCCGCCGACGCTTTATAGGCGTCGAAGGCCGCCTCCAGGCCGGCCAGGTCGGCCAGGTTTTCGCTCAGGGTCAACTGGCCGTTGACCGCCAGGTCCGGGAAGGGTTTATAGGTGTTGTACTGGGCCACCAGCTTGCTGGACGCCGCCTTGAAGTGGGCCAGGTCCTCCTTGGTCCACCAGTCGCGCAGGCGGCCCTGGGCGTCGAACTGGGCACCCTGGTCGTCGAAGCTGTGGCTGATCTCGTGGCCGATGATGGAGCCGATCGCGCCGTAGTTCTGGGCGTCCGGCGCCTTCGGGTCGAAGAACGGCGGCTGCAGGATGGCGGCCGGGAAGTTCAGCGCATTCTGCAGCGGCAGGTTCACCGCGTTCACCAGTTGCGGCGGCATGGCCCACTCGGTGCGCTCGGGCTTGCGTGTCAACTTGGCCAGCTCCTGCTGGTAGTGGAAGGTTTCCGCGCGCACGGCGTTGCCGAAGGCGTCGTCGCGCCTGACCTCGAGACCGTCGTAGGATTTCCAGCGGTCCGGGTAGCCCACGCCCACGTACAGCGACTTGACCTTGGCCTGGGCCTGGGCGCGGGTGGCCGGCGCCATCCATTCGAGCTTGTCGATGCGGCGGCTGAAGGCGTCGATGATGTTGGCGACCATCTTCTGCACGCGCGCCTTGTCCTCGGCCGGGAAATAGCGGCCGACGTAGATCTTGCCGACCGCCTCGTCCATCGCCTCGTTGGTGGCGGCCAGCGCGCGCTTCCAGCGCACCGACTGCTGCGGGGTGCCGGTCAGGGCCTTGCCGTTGAACTCGAAGCGCTGGTCGGCAAAGGCCTTCGGCAGCAGGCTGGCATACTGGTTCAGCTTGTGGAAGGCCAGGTAGTCGCGCCAGGTGGCCACGTCCGCGTCGGCCAGCAGGCGTGCCGCACCCGTCACCGCGCTCGGGTGGTAGACCTGGAAGCGCTCCTGGTCCGATAGCTGCGCGGCCTTGAAGAAAGCCTGCCAGTCGACGCCCGGCGCCTTGCTGGCGAAATCCTTCAGGGTCCAGACATTGTTCGACTTCTGGATGTCGCTCGAGTCCTCGCGCGTGGCATGGGTCTGCGCCAGCGCCAGCTCGAGCTCGAACACGCGCGCGGCGCGTTCCTCGGCCTTGTCGAAGCCGGCCAGTTTCAGCATGGCCGCGATGTGCTGCTGGTACTTGGTGCGCAGCTCGGCCATGCGCGCATTGTTCTCGAGGTAGTAGGCGCGGTCGGGCATGCCCAGTCCGCCCTGCAGCAGGTAAGGCAGGTTGCGTGACGGATCGGTCAAGCCCTGGGCGATCCAGACGCCGAACAGGTTCTCGGTGAAGAAGTCGGTGGCGTTGAGCGGGTCGACGTCGGCGCGCACCGAAGCGCCCAGCGCCCGCACCAGGGCCGCCTTGTCCTTGATCGCGGCGATCTGCGCCAGCATCGGCTTGACCGGCGCCAGGCCGCGCTTCTCGATCGCCGCCTCGTCCATGTAGGCGGCGTAGAAATCGGCCACCTTGCGCGCTTCGCCGCCCGTCCCCTTGGCCGCGCCCAGCTCCTCGATCATCTTCGCGATGCGGGTGTTGGTGTCCTCAGCCAGCGCGCCCATCGCGCTCCAGGAGCCGCGGTCGGCCGGGATCTCGGTTTTCGCCAGCCAGTCGCCGTTGGTGTAGGCGAAGAAGTCGTCGCCCGGCAGCACGGTCATGCCGGCGGGCTTGTCGGCGGGCT
>DNCF01000503.1:11536-11762 GCA_003484545.1 Massilia sp.
CTTGTCGGCGGGCTTGTCGGCAGGCTTGTTGGCGGGCTTATTGGCCTGCTTCTCGACTGGCGCGGCCGGCTGCGCGGCGGCCTGGCCGGCGGCGAACGCCGGCGCGGCCAGGGCGCCGCACAGGGCGAAGGCGATACTGGTCTGGATCAGGGTTGGACGTGTCTTCATGGTTTCCTCGTTATCGTTTCCGGGGACTGTTGCGGGGCCAGCGCGGCGCGGGCCCCGG
>DNCF01000502.1:0-5897 GCA_003484545.1 Massilia sp.
TTCTTCATCAACCCGGCCCTGCGCGGGGCCGAGCTCTCGCCGAGCGGGCGCTACCTCGCCGCCATTTCCGGCGCCGCCGGCCGGCGCGACTTCCTGGTGGTGATCGACCTGCAGGCCAACAGCGCGAAACTGGTCGCCGGCTACAACGACGCCGACATCTTCCAGTTCACCTGGGTGAACGACGCACGCCTGCTGTTCAACGTGACCGACAACGAGGTCGGGCCCGGCGGCCAGCTCATGGCCGCCGGACTGTACGCGGTTGACCGCGACGGCGGCAAGCTGCGCCAGCTCGCCCAGCGGCGCGGCCAGGAATTCGTGACCGAAGGCGTCTCTCACCTCAAGAACAAGATCCTGCCCTGGCACACCTTCATGATGGACGCGCGGGGAGCGCAGAATTCCGATTCGGTCTACGTCGAAAGCTACGAATGGGAAGGCGAGAGCTTCGAGGTGCGCCACATTAACCTGCTCAAGCTGAACACGCTGACGGGGGACCACCAGGTGGTGCAGCGCCCGTCACGCGTGAAGAAATGGACCCTGGACCAGGACGGCGAGCCGCGCATCGCGACCTCGACCGAGAAGGGCGTCACCACGGTCCACTACCGCGATCCGGCCACGGCGCAATGGCGGGTGCTGACCAGCTATCAGAGCTTCAAGGGCGGTGCCAGCCCCCTCGCCGCACTGGGTTTCGGCGGCGACGGCAGCCTGTTCGCGGTCGCCAACAGCGGCCAGGACATCGACGCGCTCTACACCGTGAACCTGGCCACCGGCAAGCTCAATCCGGAGCCGGTCGTGGTCACGCCGGGCTACGACTTCGACGGCGACCTGGTCCGCAGCGGCAAGAAACTGCTGGGCATCCAGCTGCGCACCGATGCGGAAACCATCGTCTGGTTCGACAAGACGCTGCAGGAGGCGCAGAAAAGGCTCGACCAGCTGCTTCCCGGCACCATCAACCTGATGTCCTTCGCGTCAGGCAACCACGCGCAGTGGGCGCTGGTCAAATCGTTCTCCGACGTGCAGCCGCCGGTCTACCGGCTGTTCAACCTCGGGACGGGCGAGATCAACCCGGTCGGCGAGGCGTATCCCGGCATCGATCCGAAGCGCATGGGACGCCAGGACCCGGTACGCTACAAGGCGCGCGACGGCCTGGAGATCCCCGCGCTGCTGACCCTGCCGGCGGGCGGCGCGAAGCATGCGCCGATGGTGGTGCTGGTGCACGGCGGCCCGCAGGTACGCGGCAACCGGTGGGAATGGAATCCCGAAACCCAGTTCCTCGCCTCGCGCGGCTATGTGGTGCTCGAGCCGGACTTTCGCGGCAGTACCGGCTACGGCGACAGGCACTTCCGCGCCGGCTGGAAGCAATGGGGCCTGGCCATGCAAGACGACATCGCCGACGCCGCACGCTGGGCCATCGCGCAAGGCATTGCCGATCCGAAGCGCATCTGCATCGCCGGCGCCAGCTACGGCGGCTACGCCACCCTGATGGGCCTGGTGAACGACCCGGACCTGTACCGGTGCGGCGTCAGCTGGGTCGGCGTCACCGACATCAACCTGCTCTACGACGGACACTGGAGTTTCATCTCGGACCTGTCCGAGCAGTACAAACAGTACGGCATGCCCGACATGGTCGGCGACCCGGTCAAGGATGCCGAACAACTGAAGGCGACCTCGCCGATCCGGCAAGCGGCGCGCATCAAGGCCCCGCTGCTGCTGGCCTACGGCGGCGCCGACCTGCGCGTGCCGATCTACCACGGGCGCAAGTTCATGGACGCGATCAAGCCGACCAACAAGCAGGTCGAATGGATCGAGTACCCGGACGAAGGCCACGGCTGGAGCCTGCCGGCCACCCGGGTCGACTTCTGGGGGCGGGTCGAGAAGTTTCTCGACAAGCACATCGGGCCTGGCGCGCGGTAGGGTGGGGACTTGTCCCACCCTGCCGAAAACAAAAAGGCGCTCCTCGGAGCGCCTTTGTTCTTGCGATAAAGCCGGCTTACACCACCACGGTCTGCGCCTGGCCTTCTTCACGCGCACGGATTTCGCCGATGCGGTAGACGGTCTCGCCGGCGGCTTGCAGCTGGGCCATGGCGGCGTCGGCATTTTCCTTCGCCACGATGACGGTCATGCCGATGCCGCAGTTGAACACGCGGTGCATCTCGGCGTCGGCCACGCCACCGTGCTGCTGCAGCCACTGGAACAGCGGCGGCATGGTCCACGACCTACCGTCGAGCACTGCGGTCAGGTTCGATGCCAGCACGCGCGGGATGTTCTCGACCAGGCCGCCGCCGGTGATGTGCACCATGCCCTTCACTTCCATCGATTGCATCAGCGCCAGCAGCGGCTTGACGTAGATGCGGGTCGGCGCCATCAGCACGTCGGCCAGCTTGCGCCCATGGAAGTCGGCTTCCAGGTCCGGCTTGGCAACGCTGATGATTTTGCGCACGAGCGAGTAGCCGTTCGAATGGATGCCCGACGAGGCCAGGCCCAGCACCACGTCGCCCGGGGCGATCTTGCTGCCGTCGATGAGCTGCGACTTTTCCACCGCGCCGACAGCGAAGCCGGCCAGGTCGTACTCGCCATCCGGGTACATGCCCGGCATCTCGGCGGTTTCGCCGCCCAGCAGGGCGCAGCCGGACTGTTCGCAGCCCTGGGCAATGCCCTTGACCACGGCGGTCGCGGTCGGCACGTCCAGCTTGCCGCATGCGAAATAGTCGAGGAAGAACAGCGGCTCGGCGCCCTGCACCAGGATGTCGTTGACGCTCATGGCGACCAGGTCGATGCCGACCGTGTCGTGGCGGTTCAGCTCGAAAGCCAGCTTGAGCTTGGTGCCGACACCATCGGTACCGGACACCAGCACCGGTTCCTTGTACTTCTTGCTGATCTCGAACAGGCCGCCGAAACCGCCGATGCCGCCGAGGACGCCTTCGCGCATGGTGCGCTTGGCAAAGGGCTTGATCGCTTCGACCAGGGCATCGCCCGCATCGATATCGACACCAGCGTCGCGGTAGGACAGAGAAACATTAGATGGTTGGCTCATGGTATTTAGCAGCGGAGGCGGTAAAATAGAAGGCGTAGACCCTGTTTCTGGTCAATTCGCTATTCTAGCAAAACGGCCCGGCCCCAACCCGCTAAACCGAGATAACAACAAAAACATGCCATTCTTTCCGCCAACTGGAGAACAGATTGCCGAGCACGTCTCGGCGCTCCGGCGACAATGTGGCGGCAACCTCAACATGCCGGGGCCGCGTTGATGCATGCGGTGAAACCGCGTGGGCACAGGTGCCCACCCTACGAAAAGCGATGCCCGTCCGGGCGCACGGCTTGCCCGAATTCCATTGTCAGCGTCCCAGCTTTTATAATGGCGGATGCGTATGACTATTCCCGTATGAGACGAACGCCATGAAACAGCTGGTGCTCGATTTAGGCGCCGACCCGGCGCACAGCCTCGATACCTTCCAGGTCGGGGAGAATGCCGAGCTGGCGCACCTGATGCACCAGTTCGCGCAGCGCGCTTCGCGCGAGCATTTCGCCTACCTGTGGGGCGACACCGGCGCCGGCAAGACCCACCTGCTGCAGGCGCTGGCCGCCACCCCGGCCTCGCGCTACATCGCCGCCGACGCGCCCGGCGATGCCTTCGTATTTGCGCCCGAGGTCACGCTCTACCTGCTCGACGACTGCGACCGCCTCTCGCCGCAGGCCCAGATCGACGCGTTTGCCTTGTTCAATCAAATCCGCGAGCACGGCGCCTACATGGTCTCGACCGGGCCGGTGCCGCCGGCCGTGCTGCCGGTGCGCGAGGATCTGCGCACGCGCATGGGCTGGGGCCTGGTCTACCTGATCCACGGCCTGTCCGACGACCAGAAGATCGCGGCGCTCACGCAAGCCGCCGAGGCGCGCGGTTTGACGCTGTCGGCCAGCGTGTTACCCTATTTGCTGTCCCATTTCAAGCGCGACATGCGCTCCCTGGCGACGATGCTGGACGCCCTCGACCAGTATTCGCTCGAAACCCAGCGCCCCGTCACGCTGCCGCTGCTGCGCGACTTGCTGCTCCAAGGAAATCCGCAGTCGGAATCCAAAGAATGAAAAACCTTGCGTTGTTTGACCTCGACCACACGCTGCTCCCGATCGACTCGGATTACGAGTGGGGCCAGTTCCTGGTGCGGGTCAAGGCCGTCGACGCGGACGAGTACAAGCGCCGCAACGACGACTTTTTTGCCCAGTACCAGGCGGGCGTGCTCGACCCGGTCGAGTATCTCGAATTCGCCCTCGGCACCTTGGCGCGCTTCAAGCGCGACGAGCTTGAAGCCCTCTACGCACAGTATATGGCCGAGGTGATCGCGCCGGCGGTCCGCCCGGCCGCGCGCGAGCTGGTGCAGCGCCACCTGGATGCCGGCGACCTGGTGGCGATCATCACCGCCACCAACCACTACATCACCGAGCCGATCGCGCGCCTGTTCGGCGTCGAGCACCACATCGCGGCCATGCCCGAGTACGACGCGGCCGGCAAGCTGACCGGGAAACTGGCCGGCACCCCGACCTCGGGGCCGGGCAAGGTGACGCACATGCACGCCTGGCTGGAACGCCTGGGCCGGCCGTTCGCCTCCTTCGAGCGCAGCCACTTCTACAGCGATTCGCACAACGACATTCCCCTGCTGTCGGTCGTCTCGCATCCGGTCGCGACCAATCCGAGCGCGGCGCTCGCCCAACACGCACACGCCAACGGCTGGCCTTTACTCCATCTCTTCAATGATTAAAAAATTCATTCGTAAAATCCTTGGCGTGAAAGACCAGCGCAATGCCACCGAGCCGGTCGTCCTCGGCTACGAGCAGCACCGCATCGACCCGAAGCTGGTGTCGCCGAACGCGATCCGCCTGACGCAAACCCTGCAGGAAGCCGGCTTCAAGGCCTTCGTCGTCGGCGGCGCCGTGCGCGACCTGCTGCTGGGCGTGAAGCCGAAGGATTTCGACATCGCCACCGATGCCACGCCGGAGCAGGTGAAAAAACTGTTCCGCCGCGCCTTCATCATCGGCCGCCGCTTCCAGATCGTGCACGTGATGTTCGGCCAGGAGCTGCTGGAAGTGACCACCTTCCGCGGCGCCGGCAGCGCCAACGCGCCGAAGGACGAGCATGGCCGCGTTCTGCGCGACAACAACTTCGGCCCCCAGCACGAGGATGCCGCGCGCCGCGACTTCACGATCAACGCGATGTACTACGATCCGGCCACGCAAACGGTGCTGGACTACCACGGCGGCATCGAGGACATCCGCGACAAGACCCTGCGCATCATCGGCGTGCCCGAGGCGCGCTACCGCGAAGACCCGGTGCGCATGCTGCGCGTGGTGCGCTTCGCCGCGAAGCTCGGCTTCACGATCGAGCCGACCACGCGCGCGCCGATCCCCGTCATGGCGCCGCTGATCGACAACGTCCCGGCCGCCCGCGTGTTCGACGAGATGCTGAAACTGCTGCTGTCGGGCCACGCGCTGGCCTGCCTGAAGGAGCTGCGTTCGGCCGGCCTGCACCATGGCCTGCTGCCGCTGCTCGACGTCGTGCTGGAGCAGCCGATCGGCATGAAGTTCGTGACCCTGGCCCTCGAATCCACGGACGCGCGCGTAAAAGCCGGCAAGGGTGTGTCGCCGGGCTTCCTGTTCGCCTCGCTGCTGTGGCACCAGGTGCTGGAGAAGTGGACCGCCTACCGCGCCGCCGGCGAATCGCCGATCCCGGCGCTGCACCTGGCCGCCGACGACGTGCTGGAAACACAGACCGAGAACCTGGCCCTGCAACGCCGCATCGCCACCGACATGCGCGACATCTGGGCCATGCAGCCGCGCTTCGAGCGCCGCGCCGGCCGCGCGCCCTATAAGCTGCTGGAGAACCCGCGCTTCCGCGCCGGCTACGACTTCCT
>DNCF01000502.1:6218-6447 GCA_003484545.1 Massilia sp.
GCTGCGCTGCGCCTCGGGCGAACTCGACGCCGAGCTGGGCGAATGGTGGAGCGCCTTCTACGAGGCCGAATCGGGCGAGCGCGAACGCCTGGTGACGCAGGCGAACGCGCGCCCCTCTTCCGGCGAGAAGAAGAAGCGCGCCCCGCGCCGTGGCCCGCGCAAGCACGCCGGCGAAGGCAGCGCAGGCGCGGACACGGGCGCGGCCGCCCCGGCTGCCGCCGCTGCCGCC
>DNCF01000124.1:0-124 GCA_003484545.1 Massilia sp.
GCGCTCGAGGTCGGGATCGACACGTCGTTCGGCGACCTCGGGATCGATTCGCTCGCGTCGGTGCCGCTGGCGCTCGAACTGGAGACGGCCAGCGGCGTGGCCATCGGCGCCGAACTGCTCTACG
>DNCF01000124.1:440-2759 GCA_003484545.1 Massilia sp.
CGTAGAGCAGTTCGGCGCCGAACTGCTCTACGACTACCCGACGGTGAGGGCGCTGGCGGCCTACATCGACAGCCAGCGCACCGGCGTTCCCGCGCCTGCCGCGGCGGGCGCGGACAGTTAAGGAAGGAAGGACGTGAGTCCCTGCGCGCCGGACCCGGGGCGGGCCCGGCGCGCAGGGTGGCATGCTTGCGACGGACGGCGCCGCGCGGCGTGCCCGGCGCGGTAAAATAGCCGCTTTACCCTTTCGCTTTTTACCATGACCGTCCGTACCCGTTTTGCCCCGAGCCCGACCGGCTATCTCCACCTCGGCGGCGCGCGCACCGCGCTGTACTCCTGGGCCTATGCCCGCCACTTCGGCGGCACCTTCATCCTGCGCATCGAGGACACCGACCTGGAACGCTCGACGCCGGAAGCGGTGCAGGCCATCCTGGACGGCATGCAGTGGCTGGGCCTGTCGCACGACGAGGGCCCGTTCTACCAGATGCAGCGCATGGACCGCTACCGCGAGGTCATCCAGGGCATGCTCGAAGCCGGCACTGCCTACCTGTGCTATTGCTCGCCGGAAGAAGTCGAAGCGATGCGCGAGCGCATGCGCGCCGCGGGCGAAAAGCCGCGCTACGACGGCACCTGGCGCCCGGAGCCGGGCAAGGTGCTTCCGGAAGTGCCGGCAGGCGTCAAGCCGGTGGTGCGTTTCAAGAACCCGCTGGACGGCGAAGTCACCTGGAACGACGTGGTGAAGGGCCCGATCACGATCGCCAACAAGGAACTCGACGACTTGATCATCGCGCGTCCGGACGGTACCCCGACCTACAACTTCTGCGTCTCGGTCGACGACTGGGACATGAAGATCACCCACGTGCTGCGCGGCGACGACCACGTGAACAACACCCCGCGCCAGATCAACATCCTGCGCGCCCTCGGCGCCGAGCTGCCGCAGTACGGCCACCTGCCGATGATCCTGGGCCCGGACGGCCAGAAGCTGTCGAAGCGCCATGGCGCCGTGAGCGTGATGCAGTATCCGGAACAGGGCTACCTGCCGGAAGCCATGCTGAACTACCTGGCGCGCCTGGGCTGGAGCCACGGCGACGACGAGATCTTCTCGATGGAGCAGTTCACCGAGTGGTTCAACCTGGAGCACCTGACCGCCTCGGCCGCCCAGTTCAATCCGGAAAAGCTGGCCTGGCTGAACAACCACTATATCAAGCAGGCCGACAACGAACGCCTGGCAGGCCTGGTCCGCCCGAAGATGGAAGAGCAGGGCGCCCAGTTCGACGGCGCCCCGGCGCTGCCGACGGTGCTGGCGCTGATGAAGGAGCGCACCAACACCATCAACGAACTGGCCGATGCGGCGATGCTGTTCTACCGCCAGCCGCAGCCGGATGCGGCGCTGCTGGCCCAGCACCTGACCGACGCCGTGCGTCCGGCGCTGGCCGCTTTCGCCGAGCGTTGCCAGACCGTGGAGTGGAACAAGGCAGCCCTGGCGGCCATGCTCAAGGAAGTGCTCGCCGCGCACGGCCTGAAGATGCCGCAGATCGCCATGCCGCTGCGCCTGCTCGTCACCGGCCAGCTCCAGACCCCGGCCATCGACGCCGTGCTGGAACTGTTCGGTCGCGACACTGTTTTGGCTCGCGTGAACAAAGGTTTGTGATTGCGCAAAACGGGGTTTGCGAAATGCAAGAAGCCCCGCTATAATGCTCGCACTTCAGCAGCACACGGTAACACAGCAGCACAGTGAGTACAGTGAAATGGGGGTATAGCTCAGCTGGGAGAGCGCTTGCATGGCATGCAAGAGGTCAGCGGTTCGATCCCGCTTACCTCCACCAACTCTGAAGTGCAGTACGGTAGTTCCAGGGTCCCCATCGTCTAGAGGCCTAGGACATCACCCTTTCACGGTGAGTACCGGGGTTCGAATCCCCGTGGGGACGCCAAGGTTTTTGGCGAAGTTTGCCAGAAAGCTGCGCCAGCGGCAGCAGTAGTAGAAGTAAAAGCAGTATGTTATAATGTTGTTTTCCCGTAGGGGGTATAGCTCAGCTGGGAGAGCGCTTGCATGGCATGCAAGAGGTCAGCGGTTCGATCCCGCTTACCTCCACCACGTAGGAAAAACAACAGTCGTAACAGTCCGGGTCCCCATCGTCTAGAGGCCTAGGACATCACCCTTTCACGGTGAGTACCGGGGTTCGAATCCCCGTGGGGACGCCAAGAATTTGGTAAGTGCAGTAAAGTAGTAATCGGAATAGTTTTAGGTCCCCATCGTCTAGAGGCCTAGGACATCACCCTTTCACGGTGAGTACCGGGGTTCGAATCCCCGTGGGGACGCCA
>DNCF01000127.1 GCA_003484545.1 Massilia sp.
ATCTCCACGATGCGGCCGAAGTCGGCGCCGAACTTCTTCTGGTACTCGGCCATCTTTTCCATGCGCTCGGCAACGCGGGTGCGGTCCTTGACCTCGCCCGCCAGCTGGCCGCAGGCGGCGTCGATGTCGTCGCCGCGCGTCTTGCGCACGGTGGTCACGATACCCGCATTCATGAGCACTTCGGCGAAGGCCTTGATGCGCGGGTTCTTCGAGCGGGTCAGGCCCGATTCCGGGAAGGGGTTGAACGGGATCAGGTTGAACTTGCAGTTCACGCCGACCACCGGATCGTTCACCAGCGCGATCAGTTCGCGCGCGTGCTCGTCGCTGTCGTTGAAGCCGTCGAGCATGCAGTATTCGAAGGTGATGAAGTCGCGCGGCGCGAACTCGAGGTAGCGCTTGCAGGCGGCCATCAGTTCGCGCAGCGGATACTTTTTATTCAGCGGCACCAGGATGTCGCGCAGCTTGTCGTTCGAGGCGTGCAGCGACACGGCCAGCGCGACCGGCACGTCCTGCGACAGCTTGTCGATGTTCGGCACCACGCCCGAGGTCGACAGGGTCACGCGGCGGCGCGACAGGCCGTAGGCGTTATCGTCGAGCATGAGTTTCAACGCGGTGACGGTCGGCTCGTAGTTCAGCAGCGGCTCGCCCATGCCCATCATGACCACGTTGGTGATCTGGCGTTCGCCCTTCGGGCCGGGCTCGATGCCCTTGGTGCGGCGCAGCTCGAACTCGGCCATCCACAGCTGGCCGATGATCTCGGCGACCGTCAGGTTGCGGTTGAAGCCCTGCTTGCCGGTCGAGCAGAAGCGGCAGTTGACAGCGCAGCCGGCCTGGGTCGAGATGCACAGCGTGCCGCGGTTTTCTTCCGGGATGAACACGGTTTCCACGGCGTTGCCGTTGCCGACGTCGACCAGCCACTTGCGGGTGCCGTCGCTCGAGGTATGGTCGCTGATGATGCCCGGCGCCGTTACTGTCGCGCGGGTCTTGAGTTTTTCGCGCAGCGACTTGGCGAGATCCGTCATGTCGTCGAAGTCGGCGACACCGAACTGGTGGATCCAGCGCTGCAGTTGCTTGGCGCGGAACGGTTTCTCACCCAATTCGGCGCAGTAAGCGACAAGTTGCGCGGGATCGAAGTCCAGCAGGTTGGTGAGAGTCGTCATGGCAATATTCCTAAGGTTCTGGACCCGCTCGCGCCAGCCCGGGGCTGCGGGCGAGCAGGTTACTCATTTAATTGGTCCGGGAAGAAAGGCAACCGGGGCGCGCCCGGACTGCGCTCCCCCTGACCAATTAACGCGAGTAGACGTTCAGTGCCGGGAAGAAGTAAGCGATTTCCACGGCGGCGGTTTCGGCAGCGTCCGAACCGTGCACGGCGTTGGCGTCGATCGAATCGGCGAAATCGGCGCGGATGGTGCCGGCTTCAGCCTTCTTCGGATCGGTTGCACCCATCAGGTCGCGGTTCTTCAGGATGGCGCCTTCGCCTTCCAGCACCTGGATCATGACCGGGCCCGAGATCATGAAGTTGACCAGGTCCTTGAAGAAAGGACGGGCAGCGTGCACAGCGTAGAAGCCTTCGGCTTCAGCTTGCGACAGCTGGGTCATGCGAGCGGCAACGATCTTCAGGCCAGCGCCTTCGAAGCGGCTGTAGATTTGGCCGATCACGTTTTTTGCAACTGCGTCTGGTTTGATGATCGACAGGGTGCGTTCGATTGCCATGTAAAACTCCAATAAAAAGAAAGGTTTAAATCGAGAAGTTGAGAACTCAATCAACCCTCGATTTTACCATACCTGGCCCCATATAGCCGATATTGCGGCGGCAAGCCGCAAAGTGTTACAGTGGCGCCCGAAATCCGCCTTGTCAACGCAACACGATTCGCAAGCAAGGCGACAGACATTGACTCAGGGCATGAATTTGCGGCGCGAATTGCGGCGACATCTTGCGGCTCCTGACTTATGCTTGGCTTAAGACTGGAACTTGCGGTACGTACGCCATGCTATGCTTGAGTGGAATATTAATCATCCAACCGGAGGCAACATGAACCCCATCCTGCAAAAGCAACCCGCTTACGACGTGGCCGTAGGCCAGGTCGCGCGCAACAAGGTCCTGCGCAACACCTTCTGGCTGCTCGCGCTGTCGATGCTGCCCACCGTCCTGGGCGCCTTCATCGGCGTGACGATGCAAGTGCCGATGCTCAGCGGCGGCATGGGCTTCGTCATCTTCCTGGCGGTCGCCTTCGGCTTCATGTTCGCGATCGAGAAGACCAAGAACTCGGGCGTCGGCGTGGCCGTGCTGCTGGGCTTTACCTTCTTCATGGGCCTGATGCTTACCCCGCTGCTGCGCCACACCCTGGGCTACAGCAACGGCGGCCAGCTGATCATGACCGCCTTCGGCGGCACCGCCGTCGTGCTGGCCGTGATGGCAAGCATCGCCACCACCAGCAAGCGCGACTTCTCGGCCATGGGCAGCTGGCTGTTCGCCGGCGTGATCGTGCTGCTGCTGGCCGGCGTGGCCAACATCTTCCTGCAGATCCCGGCACTGACCATCGTGTTCTCGGTCCTGGCGATCGGCATCTTCTCGGCCTTCATCCTGTACGACGTGCAGCGCATCGTGAACGGCGGCGAAACCAACTACATCAGCGCCGCCCTCGCGATCTACCTCGACGTCTACAACATCTTCAGCAACCTGCTGGCCCTGCTGGGCTTCGCCGGCGGCGACCGCGACTAAGCGCAACAGCATCACGAAAGCCGACCTGCGGGTCGGCTTTTTTTATGCCTGACGGATAAAAATACTTCCGCATGGTTATGCGTGCCGGATTCCACGTATCATCGGGCTTTCCTCTCTCGTAACAATGCATGCAAGCAGCCCCTCGCTCCTTCGACCTGCTCGCCAGCGCTAGCGCCATCCGCGTCGGTTACGCGGCCCGCGACTGGTCGCGCAGCCCCGCCGGCCACCCCGACACCTGGGGACCGGTACTGCGCAGCTCGGTCGGCATGATCCTCGACTCGCGCTTCCCGATGTTCATCGCCTGGGGGCCGGAACTGGCGCTGCTCTACAACCACGCCTACATCGAACTGCTCGAAGCGAAGCACCCGGCGGCGCTGGGCAGTCCGCTGCGCGCCGTATGGCCGCAGCTGTGGGACGGCGTGCAGCCGCTGGTCGAGCAGGCCCTGGCCGGCCAGCCGACCTATGGCGAAGACGTGCCGCGCACGATCACCCGCAAGGGCGAACCCTTCGAGGGACGCTTCACCCTCGCCTATTCGCCCCTGCGCGACGAAAGCGGCGCGGTGGCCGGCGCCCTGTGCGTGATCAACGAGACCACCGCCCGCGTCGCCTTCGAAAACCGCCAGGCGCTGCAACTGCACCTGGCCGACCGCATCGGCAGCCTGGCGGATGCGGAGCAGATCCTGGCCGCGGCGAACGATATGCTGGGGCAGTTCCTGGGCGTTTCCCGTATTTTCCACGGTGTGATCGACGACGCCGCCGGCCGCTTCCTGATCCGCGCCGACTGGATCCGCGAGGGCGGCGCCAGCCTGGCCGGGACCGAAGGCAGCCTCGACGATTTCGGTCCGGACGTGGTGCGCGACCTGCGCGCCGGGATCGCGCTCGTGATCGACGACGTCGCCGCCGACCCGCGTATGGCGCCGTACGCGCAGGCCTACCTCGCCCTGGGCATACGCGCGCTGATGGTGCAGCCGCTCGCGCGCGGCGGACGCCTGCTGGCCAGCGTCAACGTCCACGACGACAAGCCGCGCCGCTGGAGCGGCGAGCAGTGCAA
>DNCF01000126.1 GCA_003484545.1 Massilia sp.
TTCAACCTCGGCATCGCGCTCGGCGCCTGGGGCGGCGGCCTGATCGTCGAGAACCTCGGCCTGATGGCGACCCCGCCGATCGGCGCCGCGGTCGTGGCCGGCGCCTTGGCCCTCACCACGCTGGCGGGACGCCTGGACCGGCGCGATGCCGCCCGCAACACCAATCCGCATGCCCAACGTGCCGCGGAACTCGTTTAATTTTTTTAAAAGGACACTCACATGGACAAGCAAATGAGCAAGCAAATGAGCAAGCAAACGAATATGCACATGACGATGCCCCAGATCGGCGCAGGCACCTTCCGCCTGCAAGGCCAGCAGGCCATCGACAGCGTGGCCAACGCCCTCGACCTCGGCTACCGCCACATCGACACCGCCCAGATCTACGGCAACGAGAGCGAGGTCGGCCAGGCCCTCGCGGAAAGCGGCGTGGCGCGCGGCGAGGTCTTCGTCACCACCAAGATCTGGACCGAACACCTGGCGGGCGAGGCCCTGATTCCCAGCCTGGAAGAGAGCCTGCGCAAGCTGCGCATGGACACGGTCGACCTGACCCTGATCCACTGGCCCTCGCCCGGCGCGGCGGTCCCGGTGGCCGAATCGATGCGCGCGCTGATGACGGCGCGCGAGCGCGGCCTGACGCGCGCCATCGGCATCTCGAACTTCACGATCCCGCTGATGCGGGAGGCCATCGACGCCGTCGGCGCGCAGAACATCGCCACCAACCAGGTCGAACTCCATCCCTACCTGCAGAACCGCGCGCTGGCCGCGTTCGCGCGCGAACACGGGATCCATGTCACGGCCTACATGCCGCTCGCCTATGGCAAGGTGCTGGACGACCCGGCGATCCAGGCCATCGCCGCACGCCTGGACGCGACGCCGGCCCAGGTGACGCTGGCCTGGCTGCTGGCGAAGGGCTATGCCGTGATCCCCTCCTCGACCCGCCGCGCCAACCTCGAGAGCAACCTGGCCGCAACCAGCCTGAAGCTCGACGTCGACGCCATCGCCGCCATCGATGCGCTGGAGCGCGGCGAGCGCCTGGTCAGCCCGGATTTCGCGCCGGCGTGGGATTGATCTAACTATCGAGCTCCGGATAGCGCCGGAAGATCCCGTCTTCGTTGAAGGGAATGCGCCTATCCGAGGCCAGGTAGGCGGCGATGCGCGGCCGCGCCGCCACGCGCCGCCGCAGTTCGCCCAGCTGCGGATGGCGCGCCAGCTCCTTCGCCGTCGCCTTGGGGAAGGCGTAGTCCAGGCCTTCGAGCGCCTGGAACAGCGACAGGTCGGCGTAGGTCGCATCCTGCCCAAGCAGGTAGTCCTGTTTTCCCAGCACGCGGGCGAAATAGCCGAGGAACTTGGGGATGCGCTGCGCCGTGAATTCCCGGGCGCGGCGCAAGGCCTCGGGTTTCTGGTCCTCGTAGTAGAGCGAGGCGCCGACCGGATGGTGGGTCTCGTGCGCCTCGGCGACCAGGTCGGCGATCGTCAATTGCAGCTGCTGGGTCCAGATCCGGCCGGCCGGATCGTTCGGCGCCAGGCCGTGGCGCTCGCCGATGAACATCAGGATCGCCGCCGTCTGGCCGATCGTCATCCCCTCGACACGCAGGAAAGGCGGCGCAAACGCAGGCGTCGCGTCTTCCTTCAGCGCCGCCATCAGTTTCTCGACGCCCTTCGGGCCACGCGCCACATCGATATAGTCGACGCCCGCTTCCTCCAGCGCCAGCCGGACGAATTCGCCGCGGCCCTGGATGCTGGGCCAGTAGAACAGTTCGTATGGTTGCACCATGAAAAATCTCCCTGTCGATCGCTATACATGCGACATCAGCTTACATCACTCACGCAAAGGAGTTTTGGCTAAGGAATAAGCAGGATATTTTTGGCCAACCAGGGGCCACAGGTGCCGAAATCCGGAGCACGTTATCTCATGGCCGTAGCGTGGAGGGAAGAAGTAACGAGGTCGAGCGGCCGAGAAAGCGCTGCCGTCGTGCAGGCGGCAGCGGACATACACAGCGAAATTAGTTGTTAAAGAGGCCGGTCTTGGTTTTAACGTCTGCTTCGCTCATGGAAAAGCGTTTTACGATATCAGCGTTATCGTACATAACGACAAGTTCCTTCTTTTTACCGCTGGAACTTCCGCCAAACATACTCACGATGGGAACGTAGCTGATCGCGTCGGCAGAGACGTTCGAGAAGTCATAGTTCCAAATCTCGAGGCCACCGTCGGTGAACGTCGTTTTCGTAGGCGAACCAAACATGGCGCGAACTTCCGATTTGGTCGTTTTACCTTGGATGATCTTCTGCGCAACCGAACTTTCGGTTTCACGACGTAACGACTCGTTTCCGGTACTTGCGCAGCCGGTGAGTGCCAACGCGACGATGACTGCGCCACAAAGAGAAATGTGCTTTTTCATTTGAAACCCTAGTTTGATTATTTATTGGACGGTGCGATGAAGCATTTATTTACACCGTTCTGCACGATAATATAAAAACAACACCAGAACCAACAAAAAATTGTGGGCGAAAGCAACTTTGTGTCCTGTGTGCAACACTTCCGCAGGTCAGGCGCATATCATGGATCTGCCTTTATCAGAGGTATTCGCTTTCGCTACAGTACCGAGGCTGAGCTTGTCCATTTCCGTCATATCAACCAGGAATAAATGCCCGGAGACGGCCGCTTGAGAATGCTTTTCTTGCTCACGGTGTGCCTTCTGGCGCCCTGATATCGTTACGTGTCGATCTTCAGGCTCAGGCTATTTGTTCTTCTCGCCAGTTTGGCTCGGCCTCGGGTGCTGTCTATGGACACCGACATACCGGACAAAAATCGTCAGGGCCGCGCGCGGCTCGTGCTATTCTGGCAAGAAACGAACCGTAGCGTTCGGAAAGAACAAGCACACCAGGAGGAGCCTCAGGATGGTCGATGCGTGCTCGAAGCGTCGAAAAGATTGCCTCAAAGAATTTATTTCCGTTGAGCAATATCACCGCCAGCGCCCGGCGGCTAGGTCACCATATCCCTGCCTGACCACCGCCTTTCACGGAGCGCCACCATGATTTTCGCTCACCTGACCAAGCACTGGCTGGCCCGCCGCGGCCAGTTGCCCCTCTCCTCGCGCCTGCTGTCGGTGCTGCGCAGTTCACGCGTGCTGCTGTTCTGGCGCGAGCACGCCGCGCTGTGCCGGCTCGACGTGGTGCGCAATCACCTTGCCGCAAGCGCGGGCGACGACCTGTTCCACCACCTGAGCCACCGCGATTACCTGGTCAAGGGCTTGAGTGCGCGCCAGCGCGTGCAATGCTTGCTGTCGCACTACCGCTTCGAGGAAACCAGTTTCGATGCCGCCTACAAGCAGGCGGTGTACGGGAGCGGCGGCCTGGCGCTCTGGCAGCACGAGGCGAACGGCAGCCAGTTCCTGATTCGCCTGGAAATGGCCTCGCGCATGAACGCCGAAGGCGACCTCACTATCGCCCTGGTCGCCGACGGCAAGGTACTGCACCGCCTGTCCTTCTCCTGGGTCGACGGCGCCATCGCCGGGCTGCCGGAAGGGCTGCTGCCCTTCATCGCCCGCAACCAGGGGCGCTGGACGGATTCGGGCGCGGCCTTCGAGGCCTTCGAGAACGCTTTCCCGAACAATTCCCCGAGCTTCTTCTGCTTCGCGGCGATGCAGGGCGTGGCACAAGCCGTGGGCATGGAACAGGTGGCGGCGGTCAAGTGCACCTCGCACATCGCCTACGACCCGCTCGAAGTCAAGCACTTCGCGAACGCCTACGACGGCTTCTGGAAGATCCTGGGCGGGACCGAGCTGCCGGGCGACACCTGGCGCATCACGCTGCCCTTCTACCTGAAGCCGCTGGCCGACATGCCGTCCAAGCACCGCAAGCGCGCCGCCCAGCGCCGCGAATACTGGCGCACGATCGGCGACTCCGCGCGCGCGACGCTGCAGCGCCACCTGCTGCA
>DNCF01000125.1 GCA_003484545.1 Massilia sp.
ATGTCCCTGTGCTGAACACACTCCGTGCCCACGCGTGACGCTTGCGTCGTGTTGGCGTTCATGAGGGGTTGTAGGGTGGGCTCTCGAGCCCACGCGGTATCGAACGCGAGCTTACTCAAGCAAGCAGCGTTTGCTCGAAACCCCGCTATTACCGTCTTGCATCCGGTTTAGTCCTGTCGCGTTCGCTTCGGTTCAGGTGATGAGTCCGCGTGGGCTCGAGAGCCCACCCTACCAAGCCCCGGATCAGACGGGCAGCCCTACTTCATGAACTGCTGGAACGTCTTCCTGAACTTCGCCACCTTCGGCGCCACCACGAAGGCGCAATAGCCCTGCATCGGGTGCTGGGCATAATAATTCTGGTGATACTCCTCGGCCTTGTACCATGTCTCGGCCGGCAGCACCTGGGTGACGATCGGCGCATCCCAGACGGCCGCCATCTCCGCCATCACCTGGCGCGCGGTCGCTTCCTGCTCGGCCCCCTGCGTGAAGATCACCGAACGGTATTGCGGGCCGACGTCGTTGCCCTGGCGGTCGGGCGTGGTCGGGTCGTGGATCGTGAAGAAGATCTGCAGGATGTCGCGGTAGCTGATGACCGAGGGATCGAACTCCAGCCGCACCACTTCGGCGTGACCGGTGGCGCCGCCGCATACCTGCTCGTAGCTCGGGTTGACGACCTGCCCGCCCATGTAGCCCGACTCCACGCGCGTGACCCCGCGCACCTCCAGGTAGACGGCCTCGACGCACCAGAAGCACCCCCCACCGAGGATCGCCACGTCGGTCGTTTTTTGCTCGCTCATTCCATACCTCGACACTGTTAGCTATGACCCAACTCTAACGTAAAGTCACTTTTTATGCAGCGGCAACATGGAGACTGGCGGCGTCGAATGTCTCGCGATGGCATAATGAGCATGCAACTTTTCAAGGTACCGATGAACACACGCTCTCCCCGCGCCACCGAGCGCGGCTTCGATTCGGCGCATTTCCGCCAGGCGCTGTCGCAATTCGCGACCGGGGTCACCGTCATCACGACGCGCCTGGCCGACGGCAGCTTCCGCGGCCTGACCGCCAGTTCGTTCAATTCCGTCTCGCTCGATCCGCCGCTGGTGCTGTGGAGCCTGGGCGCGCGCGCCAACAGCCTGCCCATCTTCAGCGGCAACTCGCACTACGTCATCAACGTGCTCGCGGCCGGCCAGGAAGAACTGGCCCTGCGCTTCTCGCGCCGCAGCGAGGATCCCTTCGCCGACATCGATTACATGCTCTCGCGCACCGGCCAGCCGATCCTGAAAGGCGCGGCCGCCTGGTTCGAATGCCATAACCGCAGCCGCTATCCCGAAGGCGACCACGTGATCTTCGTGGGCGAAGTCGAGGAATGCGAAGCCGATCCCCAGCCGGCGCTGCTGTTCCACGGCGGTCGTTTCGGCGTCACCCCCTGAAGTGCACGCAGGCTTTTCTACGCTGACTGCACGCTGACCGCACGCGAACGGCCCCGCCCGCCATCCTGCGAGGAATGCGCCAGCTTCCTGGAGTTTCAGGCAAGTCGCAGCCCTGCTCCCGCCCTACCATGCTCTCCACTTTCAACGCCACGCCACGTGGCACAACTGGAGAGAACATCATGAGCAAAGTCTGGTTCATCACGGGCGCCGGCCGCGGCATCGGCGCCGACATCGCCCGCGCGGCGCTCGCTGCCGGCGACAAGGTGGTCGCAACGGGCCGCAGCCTGGCGCAACTGCGGGATGCGTTCGGCACGGCCGACCAGGAACGCGTCGCGCTGGTCCAGCTCGACGTCGCCAGCGAAGCGCAGGCGGCGCCGGCGATTGCCGCCGCGGTCGAACGCTTCGGCCGCATCGACGTGCTGGTCAATAACGCGGCCTACGGCCTGCTGGGGCGCCTGGAAGAGGTCACGCCGGCCGACATCGAACAGCAATTCGCGGTGAACGTGTACGGCGTCATGCACATGCTGCGCGCGGCGCTGCCGGTCCTGCGGCGCCAGCGTGCCGGGCACATCATCAACATCGGTTCGATCGCCGGCGTCACCGGTTTCAACGGTTCGTCCGTCTATTGCGCCACCAAGTTTGCGCTGGAGGGCTTGTCGGCCTCGCTCGCGCTCGAGGTCGAGCCCTTCGGGATCAAGCTCACGACCGTCGAGCCGGGCTTCTTCCGTACCGGTTTCCTGGACCCGGAATCGGTCCGCTACGGCGCGAACGTCATCGAGGACTACGCCGCCCACGGCAGCATCGCGCAAACCTACGGCGCCTACAAGGGCAGGCAGCTGGGCGACCCGGCGAAGCTGGCCGCCGCCGTACGCGCGCTGGCCGATATGGCTACGCCGCCGCGCCGCTTCCTGGCCGGCAGCGACGCCGTCGCGATGGCCGAAGCGGAACTCGAAGCGCGCCGCAACGACATGGCGGCCATGAGGGCACTGTCGCTGTCGACCGACCACGACGACTAGGAGTGCCTAAAAAAACCTTCAGGGCAAGGCGCGTCGTCGAAGACAGTACGAGCGTACGGCGAGACGATGCAACGCAGCCATGGAGGTTTTGCCAGGCGCTCTCTAGCGCTTCAGGATCTGGCTCGCGATCCCGCGCAGGATGTTGACTTCCTCGGTCTCGAGCTGGGTGCGCGAGAACAGGCGCTTCAGGCGCGGCATCAGCTTCTTCGGGTTGTTCGCGTTCAGGAAGCCGATCGCCACCAGGGCTTCTTCGAGGTGGGCATACATGCCCTCGATCTGGGCCAGGCTGGCCGCATCGCCCTGGAAGCCGACGCCGCGGCTGTCGACTTCGTCGCCCGCCGCCGCCATGCGGCACTCGTAGGCCAGCACCTGGGCCGCCTGCGACAGGTTCAGCGACGAATAGGCGGGATTCGCCGGGATGTTGATGAGCACGTTGCACTGCTCGACGATCTCGTTCGGCAGGCCGACGCGCTCGTTGCCGAGGATGAGGGCCGGGCGCAGCTCGCCCTGCCCCGCCACATGGGCGGAGAAGGCGCGCGGGGTCCACACCGGCGGCGAGAATTCGCGCAGGCGGGCCGAGACCGCGGCCGCGAAGTTGCAGCCCTCGAGCGCTTCGGCGATGCTGCCGACGATGCGCGCGCCTTGCAGGACGTCGGTGGCGCCGCTGGCGAAAGCCACCGCTTCCGCGTCGTTCAAGGGATCTTCGCAACGCGGCGCGACCAGCACCAGGTCGGAAAAACCCATCGTCTTCATGGCCCGGGCGACCGAGCCGATGTTGCCGGCGCGGCTGGTCTCGACCAGCACGAAGCGCAGGCGTTTGAAAAGAGAGATGTCGGAATCAGGCGGGTTCATTTAGAATAGCGTCATCGCGCGGCGACGAACATTGGGTTTTCGGCATCAAGGGCCGGAATTCTAACGGGTTCGGCGCCGCTTTGCTCTTTATAATTCACTCTTGTACTCCGACGGTTCACGGCGCCATTGCGCGTGGGCGTCAGCATTTAATTACGGAAAAAGCCTCCATGCACCCAATGCTCAACACGGCCATCAAGGCCGCACGCCGCGCCGCCACCGTCATCAACCGCGCGTCTTTCGACCTCGACCGTATTACCGTCTCGGAAAAACAACATAACGATTTCGTCACCGACGTCGACCAGGCTTCCGAGCAGGCCATCGTCGAGACCCTGCTGAAGGCCTACCCCGACCACGCCATCCTCGGCGAGGAATCGGGTCCGTCGCGCAACCTGAACGACGAGAGCGAGTACGTCTGGATCATCGACCCGATCGACGGCACCACCAACTTCCTGCACGGCTACCCGAACTACTGCATCTCGATCGCGCTGCAGCAGCGCGGCGTGATCACCCAGGCCGTGGTCTACGATCCGGTCCGCAACGACCTGTTCACCGCCACCAAGGGCGCCGGCGCCTACCTGAACGACAAGCGCATCCGCGTGCGCAACCACGACCGCATCGGCAAGGCCCTGCTGTCGGCCGGCCACGGTCCGGACCCGCGCGCGCTGGCCGAATACCTGAGCATGTACGAAGTGGTCGCCTCGCGCTGCCACGGCGTGCGCAGCGCCGGCTCGGCCGCGCTGGAACTGGCGAACGTGGCCGCCGGCCGCGTCGACGGTTATTTCGAAAAGGGCTTGAAAATCTGGGATATCGCCGCAGGTTCGCTGTTGGTGACCGAAGCCGGCGGCATCGTCGGCGAGTTCAACGGCGAGTCGGAATACCTGAACAAGGGCGACATCATCGCCGCCGGCCCGAAGGTGTTCGCGCAGATGGTCCCGCTGATGGTGCCGTTCGCGTAATTGCGACTTCGCGTAAAATAGCGGATTGCCTGCCGCCGGACTGCATGTCGGCGGCCTTCTGCATTATTATTTCCACAGCGCAACAAATTCACTATAATCAGTCGTGATCCCGACTGGTGCGCGCACGACGTGCGCTGCCGGCATCGACTGCCCCATCCGATCCTGGCGCCGCTTGCGCCGGCGGCGGAATCAACCTTACCAGAAGAATTTATGTCATTTGCTACCCTCGGCTTGTCCGAAGCCATCGTTCGTGCCGTCGCCGAACAGGGCTATACCACGCCGACGCCGATCCAGGCGCAGGCGATCCCCGCCGTGCTCGGCGGCGGCGACCTGCTCGCCGGCGCCCAGACCGGCACCGGCAAGACC
>DNCF01000129.1 GCA_003484545.1 Massilia sp.
GCCGAGCGACCGCGAAAGCCGCCTGGCCGAGCTGTTCGACGCGCGCCTGCCGCTGCCGGTGCGCGAGGCGATGGACAAGGAGCCGGTGGAACCGGGCACCGTGTATTTCGCCGGCGCCGGCTACCACCTGTCGATCGAGGAAGACCGCGTATTTTCACTCAGCTGCGAACCGGCGGTGCACTATGCGCGCCCCGCCATCGACGTGCTGATGGAGTCGGCCGCCGACGCCTATGGCCCGGCCCTGGCCGGCATCCTGCTCACCGGCGCCAATGCCGACGGCGCCGAGGGCATGCAAAGGATCAGGCAGCGTGGCGGCCTGACCGTGGTGCAGGACCCGGGCGAAGCGCAGGCGGCCACCATGCCCGAGCAGGCGATCCGCCTGAGCGCGCCGCACCTGGTCCTGCCGCTGGCCGACATCCGGGCCTTGCTGCCCCTGCTGGAGACAACAACATCATGAGCGTCCAAGAGCCAAGCAAACTGTTAATCGTCGACGACCTGCCGGACAACCTGCGCGCCCTCGACGCCCTGATCCGCGACGAGCGCCGCCTCGTGTTCCATGCCCACTCCGGGGAGGAAGCGCTGGCGCTGCTGCTCGAGCACGAGTTCGCGCTGGCCATCCTGGACGTGCAGATGCCAGGCATGGACGGCTTCGAGCTGGCCGAGCTGATGCGCGGCACCGAGCGCACCCGCCACATCCCGATCGTGTTCGTCTCGGCCGCGGGGCGCGAGCTGAACTACGCCTTCAAGGGCTACGAAACCGGCGCCGTCGACTTCCTCTACAAGCCGCTCGACCCGGATGCGGTGCGCGGCAAGGTCAACGTCTTCGTCGCGCTCGACCAGCAGCGCCGCGAGACCCAGCGCCAGGTCGAGGCGCTCGAACGCAGCCGGCGCGAGCAGGAACTGCTGGTGCAGGAGCTGAACGCGACCCAGGCCGAGCTGCAGCGCTCGCTGCGCATGCGCGACGAGTTCATGTCGCTCGTCGCCCACGAGCTGCGTACGCCCCTGAACACGCTGTTCCTGGAAACCCAGATGCGTACCCTGCACCTGAAGCGCGGCAACCTGCAGGCCTTCAACGCCGAGCAGATGGGGGCGATGATCAAGCGCGACGAGCGCCAGATCAAGGCCATGATCCGCCTGATCGACGACATGCTCGACGTCAGCCGCATGAAGAACGGCACGCTGTCGGTGCGCCCGGCCCAGGTCGAGCTGATGGGCATGCTCGAACGGGTGGTGGCCGACCTGTCGCTGCAGGCCGCGGCCAGCGGCTGCGCCATCACGCTCGCGCCGCACGTGCCGGTGTCCGGCCATTGGGACGAATTCCGCATCGAGCAGGTGATCGTCAACCTGCTGACGAATGCCCTGCGCTACGGCGGCGGCTGCAACGTGGAGGTCAGCGTGCAGGTCGAGGGCGGCTGCGCGCGCATCGACGTCGCCGACCAGGGCAAGGGCATCTCGCCCGAGGACATCGAGCGCATCTTCCAGCCCTTCGAGCGCGGCACGCGCAACGGCGAGCCGAAGGGCCTGGGCCTGGGCCTGTACATTTCGCGCCAGCTGGCGATGGCCCACGGCGGCGAACTGACGGTGCGCAGCACGCCTGGCCAGGGCTCGACCTTCAGCCTTCTGCTGCCTTGCAACGAGGTCGTTTCCTGCGCTGAAGCCACGGCCTAGGGTGGAGTCCCATTCGGGCGGTGGTTGCAAAGACCGCCCATTTCCCTCACACTGACAGGTCTCTTGCGAGACCGACATCACTGCCCATGCAGGTCTTGTCACCTCTGCACGATAGCTAAAATTAATCGAGCGCATCCGATCAATTAATTTTACAAAGCATCAGCAAGAGTCTACACTCTCTCTTATCAACTTTTGACCCACCAACAGGAGATTCCATGTCCCTTATCAATACCGAGATCAAACCGTTCAAGGCAACTGCTTACCACAACGGCAAATTCATCGATCTGACCGAAGAGCAGTTCAAAGGCACCTGGTCCGTCCTGATGTTCTACCCGGCCGACTTCACCTTCGTCTGCCCGACCGAACTGGAAGACCTGGCTGACTTCCAGCCGGAATTCGAAAAGATGGGCGTGAAGGTCTACGGCGTGTCGACCGACACCCACTTCGCCCACAAGGCATGGCACGACACCTCGGACGCCATCAAGAAGGTCAACTACCCGCTGATCGGCGACCCGACCGGCACCCTGGCACGTAACTTCGAAGTCATGATCGAAGAAGAAGGCCTGGCACTGCGCGGCACCTTCGTGATCAATCCGGAAGGCCAGATCAAAGTGATGGAAGTGCACGACAACGGCATCGGCCGCGACGCTTCGGAACTGATGCGTAAAGTCAAGGCAGCCCAGTACGTCGCCGCTCACCCGGGTCAAGTCTGCCCGGCCAAGTGGACCGAAGGCGCCGAGACCCTGACCCCGTCGCTCGATCTCGTCGGCAAAATCTAATGTTGCGGCAGGACCTCGATAAACCTACTGCGCGTCGGATTCTCGTCCTGCGATGCTCGCTGTACTCCTCGTACAGCTGCGCTTCTCGGACAAGACTCCTTCCGCTCGCTACGGTTTCTCGAGGTCCCGATAAGCCAACTAGTAGCACAGTAAGACCCTAGTAATACCTCGTAGTACGGACACTCGCTCTCTGGCGGGTGTCCATCACTGAATAAAAGGAATAACCATGCTCGAAGCAACCCTCAAGAAGCAGTTACAAGCCTATTTGGAAAAAGTGGTGCAGCCGATTGAGATCGTTGCGTCGCTTGATGACTCGCCGAAAGCGCGAGAAATGGAAGAATTGCTCAAGGAAATCACTTCCCTGAGCGACAAGATTACTTATCGCGATGGCGGCAATGCGACCCGCAAGCCGTCCTTCGCGATCAACCGCGTCGGCACCGACATCGGCATCGAATTCGCCGCGATTCCGCTGGGTCACGAATTCACCTCGCTGGTGCTGGCCCTGCTGCAAGTCGGCGGCCACCCGATCAAGTTCGATGCCCCTGTCATCGAGCAGATCAAGAACCTGAAGGGCGACTTCGTCTTCGAAGCCTTCATTTCGCTGTCCTGCCACAACTGCCCGGAAGTGGTGCAGGCGCTGAATTCGATGTCGATCATCAATCCGCGCATCAAGGTCACTACCATCGACGGCGGCCTGTTCAAGGATGAAGTCGAGTCGCGCCAGATCCTGGCCGTGCCGATGATGTTCCTGAACGGCGAGCACTTCGGCCAGGGCCGCATGAGCGCCGAGGAAATCCTCGCCAAGCTCGACACCGGCGCCGGCGCCGCCAAGGCGGCCGAGCTGAGCCAGAAAGACCCGTTCGACGTGCTGATCGTCGGCGGCGGTCCTGCCGGCGCGGCAGCGGCAATCTACTCGGCCCGCAAAGGCATCCGTACCGGCGTCGTCGCCGACCGCTTCGGCGGCCAGGTGATGGACACCCTGGCGATCGAGAACTTTGTCTCGGTCAAGGAAACCGAAGGACCGAAGTTCGCGGTGGCGCTGGAAGAGCACGTCAAGCACTACGAGGTCGACATCATGAACCTGCAGCGTGCCGCCAAGCTCGAGCGCAACGAGGACGCCAAGCTGTACGAAGTGACGACCGAATCCGGCGCCGTGCTGAAGTCGAAGTCGGTGATCATCTCGACCGGCGCCCGCTGGCGCGAAATCAACGTGCCGGGCGAAAAAGAGTACAAGAACCATGGCGTGGCCTACTGCCCGCACTGCGACGGTCCGCTGTTCAAGGGCAAGCGCGTGTCGGTCATCGGCGGCGGCAACTCGGGCGTGGAAGCGGCAATCGACCTGGCCGGCATCGTCGAGCACGTGACCCTGATCGAATACGGCGCGGAACTGCGCGCCGACGCGGTCCTGCAGCGCAAGCTCTACAGCCTGAAGAACGTGAACGTGATCAAGAGCGCCCAAACCACGGAAATCCATGGCGACGGCAAGAAGGTGACGGCCCTGTCGTACAAGGACCGCAACAGCGGCGAGATCCATCGCATCGAGCTGGCCGGCGTCTTCGTCCAAATCGGCCTGGTCCCGAACGCCGAATGGCTGAAGGGCACGATCGAGCTGTCGCCGTACGGCGAGATCGAAGTCGACGTGCGCGGCGAAACCTCGCTGCCGGGCGTGTTCGCGGCCGGCGACGTGACCACCGTGCCGTTCAAGCAGATCGTCATCGCCGTGGGCGAGGGCGCCAAGGCATCGCTGGCATCCTTCGACTACCTGATGCGCCTGCCGACGGAAGAGACCGAGGCGCTGGACGCCAAGGCAGCGTAAGACCGTGCGGCCCGCGGGCCGCAGCAGCAGGTAGAAACCAAAAACGCCATCGCGACAATATCGCGATGGCGTTTTTCGTAGGGTGGGCACTCGTGCCCACGCAGTCTCACAGGTTGAAACCACGCGGCGTGATCGAAAGCCCGTCATTGTATTCGCCGTGATTTTCAATCGCCGTCGCGATGCGAGCGCTGTACCGCGTGGGCACAAGTGCCCACCCTACGGGATACGCGGCTCAATCACGGCCAACAAAAAGCGCCATGCCACGTCAGTGGTACGGCGCTTCCCTTATCGTGCGCGGCGCTAGGCCGCGGCTGGATTAGAATGGGCTATCGAACTTGCCTCGCAGGCAAGTATTCGGCCCGAAATCAGTGGAACATCATCAGGGCCGCGCCCTGCAAGGCATTCGTTTCGTACAGCAGCCAGGCGGCGGCGCTGGCGAGGGCAAGTTGCAGTGCGGTCAGGGTGGTGGGGATTGAGCGCATCATGATCGTTCTCCGGGGCGGTGTGTATCGTTCGTTGTTTTCGTTGTGTACAGTGCCATCTTAGACACACTCCCGCTTTCCGGACATCGGCGCGGACTCCGCCGTTGTGTAGGAAAAAGCCTTGTGCCCCTGTCTCAACCTTGGCGGGCACGGGCGAACGGCGGCGCCGACAGCGGCGCTCCTACATCTTTCATGGGTCGGCTCCTATAGCCGTGTTCGCGCGCGCGACCTAGAGTAGGGCCATCATGACCCGACACGAACCCAAACTCCTCCACAACGGCCTCCTCGCGGTGCGCCGTAATACCATCCGCAAGCTGCTGCGCTCCGTGTTTGGCATACAACACCTGCGCGAAGGGCAGCAACGCGTGATCGACAGCGTCCTGGACGGCAAGGACACGCTGGCGATCATGCCTACCGGCGGCGGCAAGTCGCTGTGCTACCAGATCCCGGCCCGCATGCTGGGCGGCACCACGGTCGTGGTCTCGCCCCTGATCTCGCTGATGAAGGACCAGCTCGAAAAGCTCGAGGAGCTCGGTGTGCGCGCCTGCCAGGTCAACAGCAGCCTGAATGCGGAAGAAGAGCACCAGGCGCTGGAGTCGATCAGTGGCGGCACCTGCGAAATCGTGTTCTGCACGCCGGAGCGCCTGGCTTCGCCCGAGTTCATCGCCATCCTGAAGGGCGCCAACGTGAGCCTGGTCGCCATCGACGAGGCCCACTGCATCTCGCAGTGGGGCCACGACTTCCGCCCGGCCTACATCGAGATGGCGGCGGCGATCGCGGCCCTGGGCAGTCCGACGGTGCTGGCGCTGACCGCCACCGCCACCGACGAGGTGATCGAGGACATCGGCCGCCAGCTGAACCGGCCGCGCATGAAGGTCATCAATACCGGCATCTACCGGCCCAACCTGCACTACAGCGTGCTGCAGGTAACGAGCCTGGACGAGAAGTTCGCCGAGGCGCGCCGGCTGGTGGCCGAGACCGAGGGCGTGGGCATCGTCTATGCCGCCACCGTCAAGGCGGCCGAGGAGATGCACCGCATCCTGGAGGAGGCCGGCGAGTCGGTGACGATCTACCACGGCAAGCTGCCGGCCGCCGAGCGGCGCGCCAACCAGGACCTGTTCATGAACGACGAGCGGCGCGTGATGGTGGCGACCAATGCCTTCGGCATGGGCATCGACAAGCCCGACACGCGCTTCGTGGTCCACCTGCAGATCCCGGCCAACCTCGAATCCTATTACCAGGAGTCGGGACGGGCCGGGCGCGACGGCCAGGACGCCAAGTGCACGCTGCTCTTCCTGCAGGACGACAAGCGGGTGCAGCAGTTCTTCCTGGTGAAGCACTACCCCGACGCGGCCGAGATCCGCTCGGTCTACGAGGCCGCGAAGGAAGTGGCCGAGGAGGGACCGGTCACCGGCGAGCGCATCGAGGACAAGCTCGGCGACCTGAACGAAGCCAAGGTCAAGGTCTGCCTCAAGCTGCTCAAGGACGGCAAGCTGGTGCGCCAGAACCGCAAGCTCGAATTCGTCCTGACCAGCCTTGAGCCGAAAGCGGCCACCTTCGAGCAGCTGGCCGAGGTCTACGTGCAGAAGCAGGAACACGACCGCGAGGCGCTGGAGAAGATGGTGAGTTACGCGGTGAGCGGCTTCTGCCGCTGGAAGCTGCTGCTCGACTACTTCGGCGACGAGGTCGAGGGCTTCGAGAAGTGCTGCCGCTGCGACAACTGCCTGAATCCGCCGGCGCTGGCGCTGGAAGACATCGAGATCCGCGACGACGAGTTCGACCACGCGCCCGAACCCGAGCCGGAAGGTCCGCAATTCGAGGTGGGCGCGCGCGTCAAGGTGGCGAAATACGGCGAGGGCGTGGTGGCCAGCGTGGCCGGCGACCAGGTCGGCATCGACTTCCCGGACGGCGAGCACCGCAGTTTCATGGCAGACTTTGTCTCACCTATATAACACTGTAAAGAGCGCCTGACAAAGCCCTCAGGGCAAGGCGCATCGTCGAAGACAGTACATTGGTACGGCGAGACGATGCAACGCCGCCATGAGGGCTTTGTCAGGTGCGTGAAAGGCTGGCATGGCAGACATGGTGGTAGTGCGCAAGGAGGGCCTGTACTGCGTCCCTGGCCAGTTCTATATCGATCCCTGGCGGCCGGTGGAAAGGGCCGTGATCACGCATGCGCACGGCGACCACGCGCGCTACGGCCACGGACGCTACCTGACGGCCGCGCCCGGCGTCCACGTGCTGCGTTCGCGCCTGGGCGAGATCACGGTCGACGGGCTGGAATATGGCGAGCGCATCGTCCACAACGGTGTCACGATCTCGCTGCACCCGGCCGGCCACGTGCTGGGTTCAGCCCAGGTACGCATGGAATGCGGCGGCGAAGTCTGGGTCGCCTCGGGCGACTACAAGGTCGAGCCCGATAAAACCTGCGCACCCTTCGAGCCGGTGCGCTGCCATACCTTCATTACCGAATCGACCTTCGGGCTGCCGATCTACCGCTGGGAGCCCGAACAGAGCATTTTCGACGACATCAACCGCTGGTGGCGCAAGAACGCCGAGGAAGGGCGCTGCAGCGTCATTTTCGGCTACTCCTTCGGCAAGGCCCAGCGCATCCTGTCCGGGCTCGACCCGGCAATCGGGCCGATCGTCTGCCATGGCGCGGTCGAACCGCTGAACCGGGTCTACCGCGAGGGCGGCATCGCCCTGCCGCCGACGCTGATGGTCAGCGACGTGTCGAAAACCGACCTGAAGCGCGCGATCGTGGTCGCACCCCCGTCCGCATCGGGCTCGCCCTGGATGAAGCGCTTCGGCGACTACAGCGACGCCTTCGCCAGCGGCTGGATGATGCTGCGCGGCACCCGCCGTCGGCGCGGCGTCGACCGCGGCTTCGTGCT